>NZ_JBHUUV010000007.1:0-282663 GCF_042670885.1 Streptomyces sp. NPDC057136 | reverse complement strand
CCCCCATCTTCGACCTCGTCGACTACGGCATCGTCGGAGACCTCTTCACCGTCGTCCCCCAACTCACCGAAGAAGTACACAACCGCAAGGGCTGACAAGCAGCACCCTTCGCGTTCGCAGGCCCGGGCATACCGCCCGGGCCTTTGCGTTTTCCAACTCCCCGGAGCACAACCGGAATGGCATGCGGAACCTGCACACCGCATACGCAGACCGGTCACGCCGACCACCCGGCAGCGGGGGCACGGCCCAGGCGCAGGGCCTTTGGTACGGAAGTGTCCGAGTAGCGGCAAAGAGACTTCCGACCAAAGGGAATTCATCCGGTGAAGCTCATGTGGAACCTGCTCGCACAACATGAACATGTCTGCACGTAAAGCCATTCGAGTGAAGGGGAGACCCCCTGATCAGGCAGTGTTCGATTCGCTGTGCCGGGCGTCGGCGTGCTTTGATCCTGCCCAATGCCGGGAGCGCGCAAAGGCGTTACCGGATGCTGAATATCCACACGAAGGGCAGCACAATCATGAACTTCACCCCCCAGGTTGAGACCCTCGAGATCTCCGACGCCGACCTCGACAACGTCTCCGGCGGCCTCGTCGGTGGCGTGCTCGGCAACGTGACGGCCACCGCCGAGTCGATCGCCCCCGTCGGCGCCGTCGTCGGTTCGGTCACGGGCCTCGTCGGCTCGACCACCGGTGTCAACACCGGCGCCGTCACCGGCCTCGCCACCGGTCTCGCCGCCGGCCTCTGAGACCGCACGTGTGCCCCGGAACCCTTCGGTTCCGGGGCACACCGCCGAAAGCGACAGGTGAGGGAAGAGTTCCGTGCGCTTCCGCCAACAGGCCCTTTCCAAGCTCCAGTCGCCGGAGGAGCTCGACCTCCCGGTGCGTTTCGCCCGTCCGCAGGGGCGGCTCGTGCTCGGCGTCACCGTGGCGGTCATGGCGGCGGCCTGCTTCTGGGCCATGACGGGCACCGTCTCCTCCACCCTGAGCGCACCCGCCATCCTCACGCACGCGCAGGGAAGTTACGTTCTCCAGAGCCCCGTCGCCGGTCAGATCACCGGCGTACTCGCCGAGGAGGGCGAGACACTGCCTGCCGGCTCTCCCCTGCTCAAAGTCCGTACGGAGCAAGGGGATCGAGTCGTGCGCACGATTGACGCGGGCCGGCTGACCGCTCTCTCGGCGACGATCGGCGCGGTGGTCGGCACCGGCGCCGACGTGGCGAGCGTGGAACGGATGAAAAGCGCCGACGATCCGCTGATGGCGGTGCTGTACGTGCCGGGCGACAGCGGACCGGGTGTCCCGGTGGGCGCCTCGGTGGATCTCACTGTCCAGTCCGTGCCGACCCAGCAGTTCGGTGTGCTGCGGGGCCGGGTGACGGCCGTCGGCAGGGCGGCCCTGACGCGGCAGCAGATCGCCCGCTCCCTCGGCGACGCCCAGTTGGGTGAGCAGTTCTCGGTCCACGGCAGGCCGGTGGCGGTCCTCGTACGGCTGGACCGGTCGTCCACCACGACATCCGGCTACCAGTGGTCGTCGCACCAGGGCCCCCCGTACGCGATCGGCTCCATGACCCCGGCCACGGGCGTCGTCCACCTGGCCGACCAGCGTCCGATCGATTGGCTGCTCCCTTGACCGCCCCTCAGGCCGCCCCGCACGCCTCCCCCTCGACGCAGCAGCTCCCGCCGCCCGGCCGGGGCCGGCACCGTCCGGGCAAGGCGCCCGTCGACAGGGGCCGTTCTCGTGGCAGGACCGCACCGAAGGGCCCGAAGCCGAAGACCGTCCGCAGCCCGACCGTGCTCCAGATGGAGGCACTGGAGTGCGGCGCCGCCTCGCTGGCCATGGTGCTCGCCCACTACGGCAGGCACGTTCCGCTGGAGGAGCTGCGGATCGCCTGCGGCGTCTCGCGCGACGGCTCCCGCGCCAGCAACGTACTGAAAGCGGCCCGTAGTTACGGACTGCGGGCCAAGGGCATGCAGATGGAACCGGCCGCGCTCGCGGAGGTCCGGGCCCCCGCCATCCTGTTCTGGGAGTTCAACCACTACGTCGTGTACGACGGCATGGGGCGCCGTCTCGGACGGCGCGGGGTGTACATCAACGACCCCGACAAGGGCCGCCGTTTCGTGCCCGCGGAGGACTTCGACACCAGCTTCACGGGGATCGTCCTGGTCCTCGAACCCGACACCGGCTTCCGGCGCGGTGGCAGGAAGCCCGGCATCATGAGGGCCCTGCCGGCCCGGCTGCGCGGCACCTCCGGCACGATGCTTGCCGCTCTGCTCGCCAGCCTTCTGCTCGTGGCCGTCGGCGCCGCCCTGCCGGCGCTCAGCCGTACGTACATCGACATGTTCCTGATCGGCGATCAGCGCTCGCTGCTGGGTGTGCTGTTCGCGGCGATGGGCACCATGGTGGCGCTCACCGTCGTCCTGACGTGGTTGCAGCAGGCGAATCTGCTGCGCGGGCGCATCATCTCGTCCACGCTCGGCAGCGCCCGTTTCTTCCGGCATCTGCTGAGGCTGCCGGTCACCTTCTTCGCCCAGCGCAGCCCCGCCGATCTCGTGCAACGCCTCCAGTCCAACGACGCGGTGGCCGAGACCCTCGCCCGGGATCTCACAGCGGCGGGCGTGGACGGGATCGTCGTACTGCTCTACGCCCTCCTGCTCTGGACGTACGATCCGCAGCTGACCGTCATCGGGGTGGGCATCGCCCTCCTCAACGTCGTCGCGATGCGCATCGTCATACGCCTGCGGGCCACCGGCACGCAGAAGCTGCGGGCCGACAGCGCGCGGCTGACCAACACCTCGTACACCGGCCTGCAGTTGATCGAGACGATGAAGGCCACCGGCGGCGAGGACGGTTACTTCCGCCGCTGGGCCGGGCAGCATGCGACGACACTGGAGGAGCAGCAGCGTCTCGGGGTGCCGAGCGCGTGGCTGGGCATCGTCGCCCCCGCTCTGGCCACGCTCAACAGCGCGCTGATTCTGTGGATCGGCGGGCTGCGTGCGGTCGAGGGCCATATCTCGATCGGTCTGCTGGTCGCCTTCCAGGCCCTGGTGACCCGGTTCACCGCCCCGGTCACCCGGCTCAACGGGGTCGCGGGCCGCGTTCAGGACTTCGCGGCCGACGTGGCCCGGCTCAAGGACGTGGAGAACTTTCCCGTGGACCCGCTGTACTCCCGGGACGAGGTCTCGCCGAGTACCCGCAGGCTCAAGGGTCATGTGACGCTGGAGGAGATCACCTTCGGTTACAGCCCGCTCGACAAACCGCTCCTCACCGGCTTCTCGCTGTCCGTCGGACCGGGTCAGCAGGTGGCGCTGGTCGGCGGGTCCGGCAGCGGCAAGTCCACGGTCTCCCGGCTGATTTCGGGTCTGTACAGCCCGTGGGAGGGCACTATCCGCATCGACGGACAGCGTCTGGAGGACATTCCCCGGGGCGCGCTGGCAGCGTCGGTCTCCTTCGTCGACCAGGACGTCTTCCTCTTCGAGGGAACGGTCCGGGACAACGTGGCGCTGTGGGACCCGTCGGTCCCGGACGACGCGGTCGTGGCCGCCCTCCAGGACGCGGCGCTGTACGAGGTCGTCGCCCGCCGCCCGGGTGGCATTCACAGCCGGGTGGAGCAGGACGGCCGCAACTTCTCGGGCGGCCAGCGGCAGCGTCTGGAGATCGCCCGGGCGCTGGTGCGCCGGCCGAGCGTCCTGGTGCTCGACGAGGTCACGAGCGCCCTGGACGCGGAGACCGAGCAGTTCGTCATCGACGCGCTGCGCCGGCGCGGCTGTGCCTGCGTGGTGATCGCGCACCGGCTGAGCACGGTCCGGGACAGCGACGAGATCGTGGTCCTGGATCACGGTCGCATCGTCGAGCGCGGACGGCACGAGGACCTGGTCGCCGCCGGGGGGCCGTACGCCCAGTTGGTCAAGGAGCACTGAGTGGTATCCGTACACCCTGCCGCGGACCCCGGTGCCATGGGGCACGACGCGGTCATCGGTGCGCTGGGGGGCCTCGGCGCACAGGTCGACTGCACCGGGCTGCGCAGTCTTTCCCTCGAAGGGCCGCAGGTGCTGTGGCTCGTCGTGGACGGCGCGCTGGACCTGTTCGCGGTCGACACGGTGGAGCAGGGGCACTGGCACTTCCTCGGCCGGCTGGAGCCGGGGACCCTGCTGCTGGGACCGGTCGAAGGGCCGCAGCACACGCTGATCGGCAGGCCGCTGCAGGGCTGTGTGCTGCGCCGGATCGCGCTGCGGGAGCTGTACCGGCCCGAGTACCCGTATCCCGGGGCCTACGAAGGTCAGTACCTCAGTCAGTACGACGCCGCAGACGGCACGCTGAGTCTGCTGGAGCACGCCTTCTCACTGGGGGTGGGGCGGGGGCAGCGCGTCCTGTTCGAAGCTCCGCTGGACGGCCGGACGGCGCTCGACGAGACAGTGACCGACGACGACATCCTCTGGCTGCCGGTCTCTCCCGGCAGCGTGCAGTACGGCGCCGCGTTCAGCGCGGAGGCGGCCGGTGACCTGCTCGTCGACGGCGAGCTGTGGCAGGGCATGGTCAACCGGCAGTACCGCTTGCTGTCCGCGCTGGACCGCTGGATCGAGCGGCTGGAGCGGGCGCACGAGGACCGGGCGGCGGCAGGCCTCAAGGCGGGCGAAGCCGTACGGGACGAGGCCGACCGGGCCCTGCTGACCTCCATCGGCCGTACCGGGAGGACCGCACGCCCGTCCTCGGCGGGCGGTGACGATGCCACGTACGCGGCCTGCCGACTGGTCGCGGGGGCGGCCGGCATCACGCTCTCGCAGCCCCCGGCGGGCGACGTCGTGAGCGACCGGAGCGACCCGGTCGAGCAGGTCGCCGTCCACTCGCGCGTCCGGACGCGCGCGGTCCGGCTGACCGGTCGCTGGTGGCGTGAGAACACCGGCCCGCTGGTGGGCCACCGGTCCGCGACGGGCACTCCGGTCGCCCTGTTGTGGCGGCGGGGCGGGTACGAGGCGGTGAATCCGGTGACCGGCCGCAGAGCCCGCGTCGACCGGAGCAGTGCCGGCGATTTCGAGCAGCGCGCCGTCATGTTCTACCGCCCGTTGCCTGAGCGGCCCATGAGCAAGTGGCAGCTGGCGCGCTTCGGTCTGCGCGGTACGAGGGCCGATCTGCGCAACCTGGCACTGGCCGGGCTGGTGACGGTCGGGCTCGGCTCGCTGGTCCCGATCGCGACGGGGCAGATCCTGGGTGTCTATGTGCCCAACGCCGAGACCGGCCTCATCATGCAGGTCTCCCTCGCCGTGATCATCACCGGGGTGGTGTCGGCCGCCTTCATGCTGTTGCAGAACCTCACGGTCCTGCGTATGGAGGGGCGTATCGAGAGCACCCTCCAACCGGCCGTCTGGGACCGGCTGTTGCGGCTGCCGACGTCGTTCTTCACCGAGCGTTCCACCGGGGAGCTGGCGAGCGCGGCGATGGGTGTCAGCGCGATCCGGCGGGTCCTGTCGGGCGTCGGCCCGGTGGCGTTGCAGGCGGGCACGGTCGGCGTGATGAATCTGGCCCTGCTGCTGTGGTTCAGTGTCCCGCTGGCGCTGGCGGCGATCGGGATGCTGATCGTGATCGTCGCGGTGTTCCTCACCATGGGGATGTGGGAACTGCGGTGGCAGCGCAGCCTGGTGGAGCTCGGCAACAAGCTCAACAACCAGGCGTTCCAGACGCTGCGCGGGCTGCCCAAGCTGCGCGTCGCGGGGGCGGAGAGCTTCGCGTACGCCGCGTGGGCGCGGGAGTTCGCCCGCAGCCGTGAGCTCCAGCAACGGGCCGGCCGGATCAAGAATCTGACGACGGTCCTCAACGCGACGTATCTGCCGCTGTGTTCCCTGGCCATGTTCGTCCTGCTGGCGGGACCGGCCAACGGCTCGCTGTCGGCCAGTGCCTTTCTGACCTTCAACACCTCCGTGACGATGCTGCTGACGGCGGTCACCCAGCTCACCGGGGCGTTCGTGTCGGCTGCGGCGGCGCTGCCGATGTTCGAACAGATCAAGCCCGTGCTCGACGAGGCACCCGAGGTGCGCGGCGCGAGCACCCAACCGGGGCCGCTGTCCGGGGAGATCGAGGTGAAGGGCGCCTCCTTCCGGTACACCGACGACGGCCCCACGGTGCTGGACGAGGTGTCCCTGAAGGTGGGGGCCGGCGAGTTCGTGGCCGTCGTGGGGCCCAGCGGGTGCGGGAAGTCGACCCTGCTCCGGCTGCTCATAGGCTTCGACCGCCCGGCCACCGGGAGTGTCCTGTACGACGGTCAGGATCTGGCGGCTCTCGACCAGGCGGCCGTGCGCCGTCAGTGCGGGGTCGTTCTGCAGAACGCCCAGCCGTTCACCGGATCGATCCTGGAGTGCATCAGCGGCTCCGAGGTCTTCACCGAGGAAGAGGTCTGGGAGGCCGCCGCGCTGGCGGGTCTGGCCGATGACATCAAGCTGATGCCGATGGGGCTGCACACCATGATCGCCGGTGGCGGCGCCATCTCCGGCGGCCAGCGTCAGCGGCTGATGATCGCCCAGGCGCTGGTGCGGCGTCCCCGCATCCTGTTCTTCGACGAGGCCACCAGCGCGCTGGACAACGAGACCCAGCGCATCGTGATCGAGAGCACCCGCGCGCTGCGGGCGACCCGGGTCGTGATCGCGCACCGGCTCTCCACGGTGCTGGACGCCGACCGCGTGATCGTCATGTCGGAGGGCCGCGTCGTCCAGCAGGGCCCGCCCGACGAGCTGCTCGCGGACCCGGACGGACGACTGCACGAGTTGGTGCGGCGCCAGATGCAGTAGGGGGCTCGGGCCGTCCGGGCCGATTGTCCCGGCTGAATGGGGTCAGCCGGGTCCGGCACGGCTCCCGGGCCCCCGCACGCTCCTACTCTCGGTGGCAGGGCACGTACGAAGAGTTCCGGCCGGAAGACGGGAACTTGCCGGGCGGCCACTGGAAGCACCCCCGAGGAGAGCCGTCATGACCGAAGCGACCGATCCCGTCGAAGCCGACCGAGCGCTCAAGACCAGGCACCGGAAGATGTGGGCACTGGGCGACTACCCCGCCGTGGCGACGCAGCTGATCCCGGACCTCGGTCCGGAGCTGGTCCGGGCCTGTGGTGTGAAGAACGGTGACCGCGTCCTGGACGTCGCGGCCGGATCGGGCAACGCCGCCATCCCCGCGGCCCTGGCCGGCGCGGACGTCGTGGCCTGCGACCTGACGCCCGAACTGCTCGCGGCCGGGCGGGAACTGGCGGCCGGGCAGGGCACCGAACTGGAGTGGCGGGAGGGCGACGCGGAGGCGCTGCCCTTCGCCGACGACGCGTTCGACACCGTCATGTCGTGCGTGGGCATCATGTTCGCCCCGCATCACCAGGCAGGCGCCGACGAACTGATCCGCGTCTGCCGTCCGGGCGGCACGATCGGCCTGCTGAACTGGACACCGGAAGGGTTCATCGGCCAGATGTTCGCCGCGATGAAGCCGTACGCCCCCAAGCCTCCGCCCGGCGCGCAGCCCCCGCCGCTGTGGGGCCGGGAGGACCATGTCCGGGCGCTGCTCGGCGACCGGGTGACGGACGTCGAGGCGCAGCGGCGGACGGTGCGGGTCGATCTGTTCGGGAAGCCGGGTGACTTCCGGGAGTTCTTCAAGGCCAACTACGGGCCGACCATCGCCACGTACCGGAACATCGCTCAGGACCCCGAGCAGGTCGCCGCTCTGGACAGCGCGCTCGACGACCTCGCGTCGCGCCACGCCGAGTCGCGCCACGCCGATGAGACGGGCGCGGTCGGCATGGAATGGGAATACCTGCTGGTCACGGCGTATAAGCACCACTGAAAGGCGCAGCGGGTGGTTGCGTCGGCGCCGAGCTGCGGCGTCGACTCCCCCACCCCTGCGCTCACACCACATTACCGACCGGTATGTCGTGACTTATTGCGCGACTGACAGTAGAACTCGTTCCCATTCCATCGAGAGTGAGGAACGCGTTATGAGCAATTCCAGCCCCGGCGGCAGAGCCGCCAAGGGTGTCTCGCGCCGCAGCCTGTTAGCCGGAACGGGGTCCGTTCTCGGGGCCGTCGCCCTCTCCGGCCCCTTCTCCACGGCCCGGGCCAGGGCCGCCACCATCGCCGCCCCGGTCATCGACAGCGGAGCGCATGTACCGGCCCTAGTGATCGGCACCGGGTACGGCGGCTCCGTCGCCGCTCTGCGGCTCGCACGGGCGGGCGTCCACGTCCACATGATCGAGATGGGCATGTCCTGGGACGCCCCGGGCTCGGACGGCAAGATCTTCGCCAACACCACCACGCCGGACTACCGGTCGTTCTGGCTCCGCACCAGGACCAAGCAGCCCCTCAGCAACTTCCTCGGCTTCCCGCTCGACAAGGACGTCCCCCGCTACACCGGCATCCTGGACGCCGAGGACTTCAGTGGCATCACGGTCTACCAGGGCCGCGGTGTCGGCGGCGGCTCACTGGTCAACGGCGGCATGGCCGTCACCCCCAAACGCGAGAACTTCGGCGCCATCCTCCCCACGGTGAACGCCGAGGAGATGTACAGCACTTACTACCCGCGCGCCAACGCCGGGCTCGGGGTCAGCAGCGTCGACCCGGTCTGGTTCGAGTCCGCCGACTGCTACCGCTACGCCCGCGTCGGCCGCAAGCACGCCCAGCGCTCGGGCTTCCCGTTCGTCTTCGTGCCGGATGTGTACGACTGGGACTACATGAAGCAGGAGGCGGCGGGAACGGTCCCCAGGTCGGCACTGGCCGGTGAGATCCTCTACGGCAACAACTACGGCAAGAAGTCGCTGCAGCAGACCTACCTCGCCCAGCTCAGGGCGACCGGCAGGGTGACCATCTCACCGCTGCACAAGGTCACGTCCGTCGCCCCGTCCCCCGACGGCGGCTACACGGTCGTCATCGACCAGCTCACCACCGGCGGCGAAACGGCGGCCACCAAGACGGTGACCGCGGACAAGGTGTTCTTCGCCGCCGGAAGCGTCGGCACCAGCAAGCTGCTGACCAAGCTCAAGGCCACCGGAGCACTGCCCGGACTCAACGACGAGATCGGCAGGGGCTGGGGCGACAACGGCAACGTCATGTGCGGGCGCGCCAATCACATGTGGGACCCGACCGGCGCCCTCCAGTCGAGCATCCCGTGCTCCGGCATCGACAACTGGGCGGCCGGCGGCGCGTTCGCCGAGGTCGCGCCGTTGCCGACAGGGATCGAGACCTACGCGTCGTTCTATCTGTCGATCACCAAGAACCCGAACCGGGCGCGGTTCACCTGGAACGCCGCGGCGGGGCGCGTGGACCTGGACTGGCAGACCGCGTGGAAACAGCCCTCCATCGACATGGCCAAGTCGATCTTCGACACGATCAACTCGAAGGAGGGGACGATCTACCGGACCGACCTCTTCGGCCTCTACAAGATCTGGGGCGACCACCTCACGTACCACCCGCTCGGCGGCGCGGTGCTGGACAAGGCCACCGACAACTACGGCCGCCTCCGCGGCTACTCCGGGCTGTACGTCATCGACGGCGCGCTGATCCCGGGCAACACGAGCGTCAATCCGTTCGTCACCATCACCGCGCTCGCCGAACGGAACATCGAAAGGATCATCGCCACCGACCTGTGACGACCCCGTGCGACGACGATCCGTGGAGTTCGGCCGGCCCACCCGTACCGCATCAGTGCCCGGGCAGCACGCATACGGTGTCGAGGCCCAGCACGCGGTTGAGCCGGCCGAACGCCAGCCAGGAGCCGATGCTCATGCTGAGCTCAACGATCTCCGACTGGCTGTAGTGCGCGGTCATGCGGTCCCAGAACGCGTCGTCGATGCCGTGGTGGTCCAGCGCGTACCGCTCGGCGTACTCGGCGGCCAGCCGCGTCCGGTCGTCGAAGGCCCCGGTGGTACGCCACTGGGTCACCGCCTCGGCGAACTCGGCCTCGACCTTCTGTCCGTCGCGTTCGGTCCGCCAGTCCAGGCAGAACGCGCACCCGTTGATCTGTGCGACGCGCAGCCGCGCGGCCTCGAACTCGCGGAGGCCGAGCGTCGTGTGCGCGTACACGGCCAGCGAGAAGTTGGAAGCGGCGATCCCGATGCCGGGCACCATGTCGCCCCATACGTACTCGATGGCGTTCTTGCCCTCGGGGATGTCGATGTTCATCGTTGTCTCCTTCCGAGCCTGCCCACCGCGGGGCGCAGCGGGACGTCGAGCGCGTCGTAGAGTCCGGGTCCGGCCGCCACGAGCCAGTCGATGGCGCCGACCAGCCGGCCGACCGCGGTGGCGTTCCCGCCCGCGGAACGGTTCTCGCCCTCGTCGTCGGCCGCGACCGTGACCTCGATACGGGGGCGGCCCTCGATGATCACGCGGTGCGCGCCGTCGCCGTCGGGCGGCGTGGGCCAGTCCGGGGCGCAGGACGGATGGATGCGGGTGATGTGCTCGATGACGATGCGGGGCTCGCCCCCGACGATGCCCTGGACCTCGAAGCGCACCGCGCCCTGCGTCCCGGCCTCGAAGTCGCCCATCGTCCTGGTGCTCACCGTGGCGTCGAGCGGACGCCGGTGCATGGTCTCGCGGATCTCGTCGAGCTCGACGCCCAGTGCCCTGGCCATCAGGCGTATCTGTCCGCCCCACACCATGGCCGGGACGGACGGGGCGAGCATCAGTGGCTCGTAGTCCATCGGGCGGCCCATGCCGATCAGGTCCCTGACCGACTCCTCCTGCTCGTATGTGGAGTAGTCGAAGATCTCCTGGCAGCGGACGACGTCCACGACGGAGCCGAGGCCACTGATCAGCAGCGGCAGCACATCGTTGCCCCAGCCGGGGTCGACGCCGGAGACGAAGAGCGAGCCGCCGCCGTCGGCGATGGCCGCCAGCACCGGTTCCCGCAGCTCGGGCGGGGCGTTCAGCTGGTCGTAGAGCCCGTAGACCGCGGGGGTGACGACGACGGCTCCGGCCCTGATCGCCCGGCAGATGTCGGCGAGCGCCTCGTCGGGGCGGACGTCGCCGGAGGCCGCGTACACCACGGCACGAGGGCCGGCGGCCAGCACCGCGCCTATGTCGTCGGTGGCCGCGACACCGAGGTCACGGCCGAGCCCGCCGAGATCGCCCGCGTCGCGGCCGGTCTTGCGGGGGTCGTGGACGAGCACATCGGCCAGTGCCAGCGCCGGATGGGCGTCGACCGCACGGATGGCCGCGCGGCCGACATTGCCGGTACCCCAGACAACCGTGGAAATCATGCGGCGGAGGGTAGCGCGAGGCATGACAGGTTCCTAGACCCGTCACCACCCCGGTCGGGAGCGTCCCGGCCGGATGCTTTGCCTCCACTCCGCGGGCTGCTACTTGCGGCGGGGCTTGCCTCGTTTGGCACCCTTGGTGCTCGCGGAACCGCCCCGGGGGTTCTTGCCGGCCGACGCCCTGCCACCGGCGGGCTTCCGCTTGGCGGCCGCCGTCCCGGCGCGCTTGCTCTTCGGCTGCGGCGGTGTCGGGGGACGGCCACGGGTGCTGTTCACGGTCCGCCCGCGGACGATCCCGATGAACTCCTCCACCAGATCGGTGGTCTCCTCCTCCGGCCACGACAGCGCGACGCGGGACTCGGGAGCGTCCAGGAGCGGCCGGTAGGTGAGGTCCTTGCGGTGGTGCAGACGGGCGAGCGACTGCGGGACGACGAGCACGCCCACTCCGGCCGCCACCAGTTCGATCGCGTCCTCCGTCGTGACGGGGCGCTCGATCGCGGGCATTCCCGGCAGACCGTCTTCCCAGTCGAGGGTGTCGTCGAGGGGATGCAGCACGATCTCGTCGGCCAGATCCGCGGCGGTCACCTCGTCCACCGCCGCCACGAGGTGGTCCTTCGAGACCACGACCACGGTCGTCTCGGTGTAGAGCGGGATCGCGCTGAGAGCCGTCCGGTCGATCGGCAGCCGCACGAAACCGGCGTCGGCTTCACCGCCGCGCAGGGCGTCTGGGACTTCGGCGGGGGCTACCGCGACGAGGGTCAGCGGGACGTCGGGCAGTCGCTCGTTCCAGATTCGCACCCACTTGGTGGGTGTCACTCCCGGAACGTACGCGAGCCGGAACGAGGGGCGTTCTTCCGGGCTTGTCACACCGCCAGGTTACCGGTCGTGGTCGGAGGTAGCGCACATGCTCGATACTCTTGACACCATGACGTCGCACCAGAGCACCCAGACGATGAAGCCCGCAACTGCGGCAAAGAAGCTGGGTGTGTATCTCGAAGCCACCCCCGCCGAGTTCCAGGAGGGTGTCGTCTCGCGCACCGAGCTGAGTGAACTCCAGGCCAATCCGCCCGAGTGGCTGCTGGAACTGCGACGCAACGGCCCGCACCCCCGGCCGGTCGTCGCGGCCAAGCTGGGCATCTCCATCTCGGGCCTCGCGCGTGGCGGTATCACCGAGCCGCTCACCACGGAGCAGATCGACGCGCTCAAGACGGACAGCCCCGAGTGGCTGCAGAAGGAGCGCGCGACCCAGGCGGAGGTCCGCAAGGAAACCGTCCGCATCAAGGAGAAGAACGCGGAGCGCGACGCTCAGGCCGGCGAGCAGGGCGCCTGACCACCGTACGTCCGTGAGCCCCCGGGCCTCTCGTTCGATCATGCCGGGCTCACGCCCGGTTCGAACGGGAGGCCCGAGGCGTGCCCGGCCCGGACCCGGCAGGCAGAAGAGGCCGGGCCGCACCGTCAGTCCTTCCGGCCGCACCTGTTCCGCGCGTGCTGCCCGCCCGTGATCCGGCCCGTGCGGGCAACGGCCGCTCCGCCGCCCGGGTGCCGCCGCCGGCCGGGCGCAAACGCGGGGGGGCGAGCGTGTCGGTGCCTGTTCCGGCTATCCGCGGCCCCCCATGTTCGAAAGGGCGGCCCCACAGCGATCAGGGCCGGCAGAACAGGCTGAGGGCCACGGACCCGGGCCGCCGTCGCCCGGGTACCGCCCGCCGACCTCCAGTGATCACGGTCGCGCGTTTGGTCTACAATTCGACGGGTATGGGTGTTTTCGTGCTTCGGACAAGAGGTACGCCCGTGGGAGTTCCGCTCCGGGCGCCCCCTGTCCGAGCCGGTGCCCTCCCGCGGTGACCGAAAGCATCACCGTCGAGGAGTGACCACCATGGCTGACGCATCCTCCGTAACGGAGCGTTCGTACGCCGAGACCCCGTCGACCGACTCCGCCTTCCGCCGGCTGCGTACTCTGGCGCCCGGAACCGAACGGGACCAGCTGCGCCACGAGACGGTCTGCGCCTGGCTTCCGATGGCACATCGACTGGCGACCCGGTTCCGCAACCGGGGCGAGTCGATGGACGACCTCCGCCAAGTGGCGGCGATGGGACTCGTGAAAGCAGTCGACCGCTACGACCCGCTCAGGGGCAAAGCGTTCGAGACCTATGCCGTGCCCACCGTGGTGGGCGAACTCAAGCGGCACTTCCGGGATCACACCTGGGACGTCCATGTGCCGCGACGGATCCAGGACCTGCGCAACCAGGTCCGAATCGCGCGCAGAGACCTCACTCAGACCGGCGAAGGACGTGTTCCGACGTGCGCCGAGATCGTGGCGGAGACCGGCCTGAGCGAGGAGGAGGTGCTGCTGGGGATGGAAGCCCTGGACAGCTACCGCACCCTGTCGCTGGACGCCGATCTGCCGGGTGCGGACGACGGATACTCCCTGGGGGACACGCTCGGCCACTGGGACAAGGCGATGGATGTCGCCGTCGACCGCGAAGCGGTGAAGCCGGGACTGCGCCGTCTGCCGGAGCGCGAGCGGACCATTCTGTATTTGCGGTACTTCCGCGACATGACACAGGTCAGCATCGCGGAGACGCTCGGCATCTCCCAGATGCACGTCTCCCGGCTGCTCAGCCAGTCCTGCGAGCAGCTGCGCCTGGAGGCCCTGCAGGGGGCCGGGTGAACGGGGCACGGCCCGACGAACCGATCCGACCAGCCAGGAGGACCCATGGCCGTCCGAAACCACATCATCGACCGACCGCCGTCCGCCGTGTGGGCGGTACTGGATGAGGAGACGCTGTACGGGAAGTGGGTGGTGGGCACGTCCGCGTCCCGCAAGGAATCGGGCACCTGGCCGGAGACCGGATCGTCGATCACGTACACCGTGCGCCTGGGCCCCAAGGAGTTCACGGGCCGCACCGTCGTCCGGCGCATCGACCGGCCGCACGCACTCGAACTAGAGGCGGAGAGCGGGCCGTTGGGCAGCGCGCGCATCGCGTTCGACATCCGCCCCTGGGGTGACAAGACCCTGGTGCTCCTCGACGAGCACCCGCTGAGGGGCCCCGGCGGCGTACTCCACAACACCCTGCTGGACACCGCGATCCAGATCCGGCACCGCGCGATGCTGTCGCGGCTGGCCCGGGTGGTCGAAGCCTGGACGGACGAGTCCGGCACGCGGACCGGCGCCGGACCGGCCGAGTGATGTCCCGGCCCCCGTCCCTCCCGCGAAGGGAGTCGCGATGGTCGACGCGGTGGTGATCGGAAGCGGACCCAACGGGCTGGTCGCGGCCAACCTGCTGGCCGACGCCGGCTGGGGCGTGGAGGTGCTGGAGGCCGAGAGCGTGCCGGGCGGCGCGGTACGCAGCGACCAGGGCGTCCATCCCGATTACGTCAACGATATGTTCAGCTCCTTCTATCCCCTCGCTGCCGCCTCCCCCGTCCTCGCCCGGCTGGACCTGGCCCGAGAGGGGCTGCGCTGGACGCATGCTCCGCGGGTGCTCGCCCATCCGTTGCTGGACGGCAGGTGCGCCGCCCTGGACCGTGACCGCGCGGTGACGGCTGCCGGGCTCGACGACTTCGCGCCCGGCGACGGACAGAGCTGGCTGGACCTGTGCCATATCTGGGACCGGCTGGGCAACGATGTGCTCAGCGCCCTCTTCTCTCCCTTTCCGCCGGTCCGTTCCACCGCCGTTCTGGCGGCGCGCCTGCGGGGGGCGGGTGGGCTGAGGCTGGCCCGCAGCCTGATCCTGCCGGTGCGCCGGCTCGGCGAGGAGGAGTTCACCGGGGACGGCGGCCGACTCCTGCTCGCAGGCAACGCACTGCACGCGGACCTGGCTCCCGAGGCCGCGGGAAGCGGGGGCTACGGCTGGCTGATGTCCATGCTGGGCCAGTTCTACGGCTTTCCCGTCCCGGTCGGCGGCGCGGGAACGCTCACTGCGGCCCTGGTGAGGCGCTTGCAGGGACGCGGCGGAACCGTCCGGTGCGGGCAGCGGGTGGCCGAGATCGTCGTACAGCGGGGCCGCGCCGTGGGGGTCCGCACGGCGGCCCGGGAGGCCATTCCCGTACGCAGGGCCGTACTCGCCGATGTGTCGGCTCCCTCCCTGTACGGGGAACTGGTCGCCCCGGAGCATCTGCCGTCGCGGGTCCTCGACGACCTGCGGCGGTTCCAGTGGGACTTCGCCACCTTCAAGGTCGACTGGGCGCTGGACGGGCCGATTCCGTGGAACTGCCCGGACGCCGCGACGGCGGGCACCGTGCATCTGGCCGACGGCGTCGACGAGTTGACGAGGTTCGCTTCGCAGATCGCCCGGGGGCTGATCCCCGACCGCCCGTTCCTCCTGGTGGGCCAGATGACCACGGCGGACGCCACACGTTCACCGCTGGGCACGGAATCGGCGTGGGCCTACACCCATGTGCCCCGGCGGGTGAAGGCGGACGCCGGGCCGGACGGCCTGTCCGGGGAGTGGGGCGCCCGGGAGCGGGAGGCCATGGCGGACCGGGTGGAACAGCAGGTCGAGCGGTACGCCCCCGGCTTCCGCGACCGCGTCCGCAGCAGGCGCATCCTGACGCCGCCGGAGCTCCAGGAGGCCGACGTCAACCTGCGTGACGGGGCGATCAACGGCGGCACCGCCGCGCTGCACCAGCAGTTGGTCTTCCGCCCGTTGCCCGGGACGGGACGGCCCGAGACCCCGGTGAAGGGGCTCTATCTGGCCTCGGCCTCCGCACATCCGGGCGGCGGGGTCCACGGGGCTCCCGGCGCCAATGCCGCTCGTGCCGCGATCCGTGGCACCCGGGGCACCGCCGCGGCGCTGAGCGGGGCCCAACGACTGCTCGCGCGGCGCGGCCGGACGGGCGAGACCACCTCCGTATGATCCCCTCCCCCACTCGGGAGACATGCATGGTCGACAACACGCTGCCCCTTCTTCTCCACGGCTGCGCGTGGCTCCCCGGCCGCCGCCGCCTCAGTGGTGGAGCGCCGGTACGCACGCGGCTCCTGGGCAAGAGGGTGGCCGCTCTGCACGGGCGCCCGCCGCCATGCGCTTCTTCTACGACGAGCGCCACATCCACCGCCGGGGCGCCCTGCCGCAGCCCGTCATCGACACCCTCTTCGGGCAGGGCGCGGTGCAGACCCTGGACGGCGAGCGGCACTGCGTAGCAGGTGCTCGCGCTCGGGGCGACACCGCGGACCTGGACGACCGGGCGGCGAGCGCGGGTTCAGGGTGTACGCGGACCCGGTGGGACATCCGTTCTGCCTCTGCCGTCAGTAGTCCGCCAAGGCATACGGGAGGCCGTGGCGGTGGTGCCGCCACGGCCTCCCGTCATGACACGCGCTTCCACACGGTCTTGAACAGGGCGCCGGCCACGATCCCGCTCACGGAACCGAGAATCAGGCCGACCGGCTCACTTTCACCTTGTCCATCGCTACTCCCCTCAGGTCACACCACCCGGTCGGTCAACCCACCCGCTTGCCGGCCAGCGGAGCGGTGTCCTCGCCGGCCCCCTGACGTACGCCCCGCAGGAAGGCACTCAACGCCTCGGCCGCGGTGTGGGCGGGCCGCCACCCGAGCACTTCGTGCGCCCTGGTGCAGTCGAGTACCGGCAGGCGCAGCACGGCGTCGAACAGGTGCGGGGACGCCGGTACGGCATGTGCCTGCCACGCGGCCGCCAGCGCGGTACGCACCACGGCCCGGGGGACGCGGACGACACGGGCATCGAGCAGCTCGGCAAGTTGCCGGGCGTCGGTCACCGAGTCGGCCGCCAGGTTGAAGGCGCCGCGCACGTCCTGGAGCACGGCGAGCCGGTACGCCTCGGCGGCGTCGTCGGTGTGCAGCACCTGGAAGCGCAGGCCTTCCAGATCGGGAACGAAGGGGAACAGATCGGGCCTGAGCAGGCCGCCGGGGACGTACCGGCCGGCGAAGATGCGGCGCTGTTCGCTCGCCGACGTCTCCTTGAACAGGAAACCTGGCCGCATCCTGACCACTCTGATCTGCGGATGACGCAGTTCGAAGGTGTCGAGTACGCGCTCCAGATACGCCTTCTCCCGGCAGTAGGCGGCGTCCGGCCAGCCGTGGGTGGGCCACTGCTCGTCGACTCCGGGTTCCTCCTTCGGGCCCGGTGAGTAGGCGCCCACGGACGAGGCGTGTACCAGCGCGGGGACACCCGCCTCGGCCGCCGCCTCGAAGACGCGGATGGAGCCGAGCACGTTGGTCTGCCAGGTGACCACGGGATCGTGCGTCGGCTGGAAGCGCCAGGCGAGGTGGACGACCGCGTCCGCGCCCCGCAGCAGGTCCTCCAGCGGACCGGCGCTCTCGGGCTGCGAGAGGTCGACGGTCTCCCACTCCACCCCCTCGGTCCACAGTTTCGGCCGTCTGCGCGCCAAGCCGAGGACGGAGCCGACCTCGGGGTCCTGGGACAGCGCGGTGACCACACTGGTCCCCACGTTGCCGGTGGCCCCCGTGACCACGATGCGTTTGCCGGGGGGCGGGTCGCTGACCATGAATCGCTCGCTCACTGCCGTTGCCGGGCCGACGTCCCCGCAGCCCCGGTGACTGCGGCTCCCCCGCCGGCACGCGCGTTTCCCGTCGGGTAACCAGCTGCCGGGGGAAATAACCTCAAATCGGATGGAAACCACGGAGTGTGCCGACGACCGAGCCGGGCACTCGCATGGTTCGCCCGCCGACCCGACACCGACCTGGGAGAGCACGCCATGACGCATCCGAGCCCACTGCCCGGACAGGACGAATCCTTCTGGATGGAGAGCACCGGGAGTCCCGTACACGCGCCACTCACCGAGGACATCGAGGTGGACGTGGCCGTGGTGGGCGGCGGGATCGCGGGCCTGAGCACCGCGTGGGAGCTGACCCGGGCGGGCCGGCGGGTCGCCGTACTGGAGGCCGACCGCATCGCCTCGGGAGTCACCGGGTACACCACCGCGAAGGTGTCCGCGCTGCACTCCCTGGTGTACGACCGGCTGCGCCGCACCCGGGGCACCGAAGCCGCACGCCTGTACGCGCTGTCGCAGCAGGACGCGGTGGAACGGCTGGCGGACATCGTCCGGGAGCTGGGGATCGACTGCGACCTCGAACGGGTGAGCGCCTACTCGTACGCGGTCGATCCCTCGTCCCGTACCGCGATCGAGGCGGAGGCCGCTGCCGCCGTCGAGGCCGGTCTCGCGGCGTCGTACGTCACCGGGACCGAGCTTCCATTCGACGTCACCGGGGCGGTCCGGCTGGACGGACAGATCCAGTTCCACCCGCGCAAATACCTGCTGGCACTGGCCGAGGACCTGGTGGAACGGGGCGGTCTCATCTTCGAACGCAG
This sequence comes from Streptomyces sp. NPDC057136, assembly GCF_042670885.1. Lineage (NCBI taxonomy): Bacteria > Bacillati > Actinomycetota > Actinomycetes > Kitasatosporales > Streptomycetaceae > Streptomyces > Streptomyces sp. NPDC057136. Next base: position 264,153 of record NZ_JBHUUV010000007.1, on the reverse strand, counting down.
CCGGGTCACCGGTCTGTCCGAGGGTGCACCGTGCCGGGTGACCACCGAGTCGGGGCCGTCGGTGACCGCACAGGACGTGGTCGTCGCCACGCATTACCCGGTCTTCGACCGGGCGATGCTCTTCGCCCGTCTCTCCCCGCGCCGCGAGCTGGTGGTGGCCGCGCCCATCGACGCGGACCGGGCGCCCAAGGGCATGTACATCACGGAGGACGAAGGGAAGCGTTCGGTACGCTCCGCTCCGCTCGGGGACGGGCAGCGGCTCCTGATCGTCACCGGGGAGAGCTTCACACCCGGCACCGGCGACGCGCGCGAGGCGTTCCTCCGGCTGGACGCCTGGATGCACGCACGCTTCCCGGTGGGGCCCACCGCCTACCGATGGGCGGCACAGGACAACGATCCGAGCGATACGGTGCCGCTCGTCGGCCCGTTCCACATCGGCGCCCGCCATACATATGTGGCTACCGGGTTCGGCGGCTGGGGGATGACCGGCGGCGTCCTTTCCGGCCGTCTGCTCAGCGCGCTCGTCACGGGTACGGGTGACCGGTTGCCGTGGGCCGGGCTGTACGACCCCCGACGGCTGGGGAGCGCTCTGCGCGAGGCGCCCGCACTGCTCGGCATGCAGGCGGAGGTGGCCAAGCACTTCGCCGGTGACCGTCTCAAGGTCACTCACGTCGACTCGGTCGACGCCATCCGCCCGGGAACGGGTGCGGTGGTGCGCGTCAAGGGCCGCCGCTGCGCCGTCTACCGCGACCAGGACGGCACGGCGCAGGCCGTGTCCGCCCGCTGTACGCATCTCGGGTGCCTGGTGGCCTTCAACGAGGCCGAGACCTCCTGGGAGTGCCCCTGCCACGGCTCGCGCTTCGGTGTCGACGGCGCGGTCCTCCAGGGCCCGGCGGTCCGGCCCCTGGAAGCGGTGGACGTGGGCGACCTCGACGTGTTCGACGTGTTCGACGACTGAGGTGCGCGCCTGTGGGGCGTGGCGACGGCCTCAGGGCACGAGCAGCGTCTTGATCATGCCGTCGGCCTTCTTCTGGAACGTCTCGTACGCCTGCGGGCCCTGTTCGAGCGGCAGGTGATGCGTGGCGAAGGTGTCCACACCCAGCGGGTCGCCGTCGATGAGCAGCGGGAGGATGTCGTCCACCCAGCGCCAGACGTTGGCCTGCCCCATGCGGAGCTGTATCTGCTTGTCGAACATGGTCAGCAGAGGCATCGGGTCGGCGGCACCGCCGTACACACCGGAGACGGAGATCGTGCCGCCCCTGCGCACCACGTCGATCGCCATGTGCAGCGCCGCGAGCCGGTCCACGCCCACCGTCTCCATCAGGCGCGTGGCGATGGCGTCGGGCAGCATCCCGACAGCCGCGTGCGCCGCTTTGGCGACGGGCGCGCCGTGCGCCTCCATGCCGACCGCGTCGATCACCGCGTCGGTGCCCCGACCGTCGGTGAGGTCCCGGATGGCATCGCCGAGGTGCTTGCCGTGCCTGCGCAGGTCAAGGCATTTGACGCCGTACTCGCTCGCCCGGTTCAGCCGGTCGGGCACGAGGTCCACGCCCACGACCGGTTCCGCGCCCTGGTGCAGTGCGATCCGCGCGGCCATCGCACCGATCGGGCCGAGGCCGAGCACGGTGAGCGAACCTCCGGGCGGGACGTCGGCGTACTCCACGGCCTGCCACGCGGTAGGCAGTACGTCCGAGAGGTAGACGAAGCGGTCGTCCGGCGGACCGTGCGGGACCTTGACCGGCAGGCTGTTGCCGAAGGGGACCCGCAGGAACTCTGCCTGCCCGCCCGGTACCTGGCCGTACAGCTTGGTGTAGCCGAAGAGGGAGGCACCCGTGCCGTACTTGCGCACCTGGGTGGTCTCGCACTGGGACTGCAGCCCCTGGGCACACATGAAGCAGTGGCCGCACGAGACGTTGAAGGGGATGACGGCCCTGTCCCCCGGGACGAGGGCGGTCACCTCCGGGCCGACCTCCTCCACCACGCCCATCGGCTCGTGACCGAGGATGTCTCCGGGATCGAGATAGGGCCCGAGCACCTCGTAGAGGTGCAGATCCGAGCCGCAGATTCCGGTGGAGGTGATTTTGACAATGACGTCGGTCGGGTCCTGGATCCGCGGATCGGGGACGGTCTCTACCCGGACGTCCCGCTTTCCCTGGTAGGTCAATGCGCGCATGGTGCAGCTCGCTTTCCACGCTGAGTCGTCATTTCTCCTCCGCTACGGACGCGTGACGGGTTCCCGCGAGGGCCTCTGCGAAACGTGAGAGGGCGGAACGGGCTCCGACCGGAAAGCGGGGCGGCACAGCGGGAGCATGGAGCCATGGGAAAGAGCGCTCTCATCGTCATCGACATGATCAATACGTACGACCACCCGGACGCGGAAATCCTGATCCCTTCCGTCCGCATCGCGCTACCGCACCTGGTCCGCGTTCTCGAACGCGCCCGCGAGGAGAGCATTCCCGTCATCTACGTCAATGACAATTTCGGCGAATGGCGGTCCCATCACTGAGAGATCATCGAAACGTCGCTGGCCGGGGCGTACGCGGAGCTGGTCAAGCCAGTGCTGCCCGACGACCACTCCCTGTTCGTCGTGAAGGCCAGACACTCCATTTTCTACGAAACACCGCTCAGCTATCTGCTCTCGCAGTTGAGCGTGGATCATGTCGTTCTCTGCGGCCAGGTCACCGAGCAGTGCGTGCTGTATTCCGCGGTCGACGCACACATTCGCCATCTCGCCGAGGCCGCTCTGCGCATGATGGAGCGCAACATGAGCGCGACCATCCGGACTGCGGAGACGGTCGAATTCTAGGATGCCCCGTCGGGGCGAAACGCTGTCGTCGAACCGGCGGACCGGCATCACTCACCTGGCCGAAGGAGACTTCCCACCGTGCGCGCACTTTCCCTCGTCTGCACATTGAACGATTCGCCGGCCCCGTCGGGCAGCCACCTCATCGCCGAGGTGCGCATCGCGGCCGAACTCCTCCGGCGCCACCGTGCCTATCTGGTGGGGTGGTGCAGTTCCGGTGTGGGATGGGTGGTGAGGTGTTGGTCCAGGGCGTGTGCGGTCATGGGCTCTGCGTAGTAGAAGCCCTGGCCGTGGGGGCAGCCGAGGGTTCGGAGGCGGTCGGCCTGTCCCGAGGTTTCGATGCCTTCGGCGATGGTGTCCACGCCGAGGGCATGGCTGAGGTGCAGGATGGCCTGGATGATGCCGTTGTCCTTGGCGGCGCCGACGGTGTTGACGAAGCTCTGGTCGATCTTGACGATGTCGACGGGCAGGTTACGCAGATAGGAGAGGGAGGAGTAACCGGTGCCGAAGTCGTCGATGGAGACGCGGACGCCGAGACTGCGCAGGGCAGAGATGTGGGTGGCGGTGGTTTCCGCGTCGGCGATGAGCACATTCTCGGTGATCTCCAGGACCAGGGAGGAGGCGGGGAATCCGGTCTCGCACAGGATCTGGGTGACGGTTTCGGGGAAGAGGGGGTCCTTGAACTGGCGGCCGGAGACGTTGACGGCGATGGTCAGCGCCCGTCGGGTGGGAGCGTTGTCGTGCCAGCGCCGGGCTTGACGGCAGGCTTGGCGCAGGATCCAGGCGCCGATGGGGAGGATGAGGCCGGTCTCCTCGGCGATAGGGATGAAATGCTCGGGCGGGATCGGGGCGCGGCCGCGTGGCTCCCAGCGGATCAGGGCCTCAGCTCCTGTGGTCTCGCCGGTGTCCAGCTCGACCACGGGCTGGTAGTAGACGGTGAGTTCGTTCCGGGTAAGCACGTAGCGCAGGTCCTGGGCGATGCGGGTCTGGTCCCGCTGGGCGATGCTCATGCTCGGTTCGAACAGGACCGCGCGGTTGCGGCCCTGTTCCTTGGCGACGTAGAGGGCGAGGTCCGCGGCGCGCAGCGATTCCGAAGGCGATATCGCCTCGTTGATCGCAACGATGCCGATGCTGGCCGTCACGTAGACGGAGCGGTCGCCGGAGAGCGCGAAGGGGTCTTTGAACCGGTCGAGGAGCCGCTGGGCGTAGTCGCAGACAGCGTCGGACCGTAGTTCTTCCACCAGCACGGCGAACTCGTCCCCGCCGAGCCGGGCGACGGTGTCCTGCCGGCGTACCCCGCCCAGCAGCCGGTGGCCGACTGCGATCAGCACCTCGTCGCCGACCGGGTGGCCCAAGCTGTCGTTGATGTCCTTGAAACGGTCGAGGTCTATCAGAAGCAGGCCCGTGGTGCCGACCGCCGAGGGGCGGCTCAGGACGTGTTCCAGCCGTTCGGAGAGCAGTGTCCGGTTGGACAGGCCCGTCAGCGGGTCGTGGAAGGCCTGGTGGCTGAGCTGATTCTGCAGTGACCTCTGCTCACGCAGCGACCTCTCCAGGGCTTCGGCACGCGTGCGCGCCTGGCCGGCCTGGCCCTGGGCGTATTGAGCGAGCAGGCCGACCCGCAGGACCAGCAGCAGGGTGAGGCAGGCAACGATGCCGGAGATGACCGCGACGTGTATGGCCTGGTCGCGGACATCGCCGGCGTCGACTATCACCAGTACCGGCCCCATGATCGCGAGCAGGATGAGGAGCACCAGGCGGGTGCCGGGCAGGGCCGTCTGGCGCCCCTCCACCAGCTCTGCCGTCCTGACCAGCGACGGGTGCAGGGCGGCCGCTCCCATGAAGAGGTAGGAGGCCATCCAGGTGGTGTAGGAGACCTCTGGCGCGATCGGGGCGCCTGTCGTGGCCAAGGTGGAGTAATAGAGGGCGTCGGCACTGAGCGTGGCGCCCAACCACGCGGTGACCAGCAGGAAGGAAGGGGTGCGAGTGCCGGTGGTGAGCACCAGCCGGGTGGCCATGCACAGCAGCACCAGGTCGGCCACCGGATAGGCCAGTGAGACCGCCAGCGGTAGCGGGGACAGGCGGCTGCCCAGATAGGGGGCGATGATGAAGGCCCAGGCCAGGGTGGCCGCCCCCAGGGTGATGATGCCTGCGTCCAACAGGCCCGCCCAGCGCAGGCGGCGGCTCTGCACCCGTGTCAGGGTGATCAGACCCGCGGTGAAGAAGGGGTAGGCGGCCAGGTAGAGCACGTCGGCCGCGGAGGGGAAGGGCACCAGTGTGCCCTGGAACTGGAACAAGCCGAAGAGCACGTCGGCAGCGGTGTACAGGCCCATCCCTGCGGTGAACAAATACCACGGGGCGGCCGGGTGCGGACGGTTTCTGCGTATCCCGACCAGCATCACGGCGGTGGCCGAGGCCGCGAGCAGCGGGGAGACCAGGTGGCGAACCGGCACGGAGATGAGCAGGTAGGCGACGATCGCTCCCGCCCCCGCCGCCAGGTACAGCGTCCACGCGGTTTGACGCCCAGCCCTCACCCGGCCGTGAAGCTCGTCCATGAGCCCTCCTAGGCGGCACGGCCCTCGCGGCGCGAAGGTACCGCTGGCCCGGGGCAGACAGAGGATTGAGCGATTCGTCCCAGGGCCTCATCAAACGGTCACTTCCAGCGAAGACCGGACTACAGAAGATCGCAAATCCACTCACCGACCGACGTCGACCGATCGATGTCCTGGAAGCCGTGCCTGTCATATTCCCGGAACCCCACCGAGCCGGCAGATCATCATGAACCGGACGTCAGGCGACTACGCCGAAGCCCTGGGTCATGGCCGAGTTCGAGCGTCTGGGTGTCGAGGGCGAGATCGTGCGGAGATCGTGCGGGTGGCCGATCACGACGTCCGCCCGGGTGTGGACATGGTGACGGCGACGACTGGCCCGCCTGCGCGAGAAGGTCATGGCCGCCGACATCCTCGTTCTCTCCACTCCCATCCGGCTCGGCCACCCCTCCAGCATCTGCCGGCGGGTGATGGAGAGGCTGGACGGCTCGTACGCTCGCCGTGAACGCGGCACATCTCGCACGCCTGTCGGCCGCCGGGCCCTACCCCGCCTCTTCCTGACAGCTGGGCACGGTCCCTCGCCCGCAGTGACGGCCCGCCTGGAATGCGCACGGGCTCAAGCGCTGAAACCATGGGTGAGGGTGGGCGTCGGACGAAGGGCGGCAGAACAGGCAGCCGGCCCAACGGACCGGCGATCCGGCGGCCGGACAGCCCGGCGACCCGACCGCTCGACAGCGAGGAGTTCCGATGCCCGCGGAGCAGCACGTGCTGAGGGGACGCAGCGCCGTGGTGACCGGCGCCGCGCGCGGCGTAGGAGCAGCCGTCGCCAGAGAACTGGCCGACCGGGGTGCCCGGGTGGCCTTGCTCGGACTGGAGGAGGAGGCACTCGCCGCCGTGGCCGCCGCGCTTCCCACTCCCGCGCTGTACCGGCACGTCGACGTCACGGACGACGCGGCGATGGCGGAGGCAGCCGAAGAGGTACGCGAGAGGCTGGGCGACGCGTCCGTCGTGGTGGCCAACGCGGGGGTGGCCGAGGGCGGCCCCTTCCTCGAATCCGACCCGGTCACCTGGCGTCGGGTGATCGAGGTCAATCTCGTGGGCAGCGCCGTCACGGCGCGTTCGTTCCTGCCCCAACTCCTTCGCACCCGGGGCTACTACCTCCAGATAGCGTCCTTGGCGTCGATCGGCGCGGCACCGATGATGAGCGCCTACTGCGCCTCCAAGGCAGGCGTGGAGTCCTTCGCCCACTCACTGCGCGCCGAACTGGACTCCCGTGGCGTCGGCGTGGGTACGGGTTACCTCAACTGGACGGACACGGACATGATCCGGGACGCCGACCAGCACGCCGTACTGCGTGAACTGCGCGCCCATATGCCCCCGCCCGCCCGGAAGATCTACCCCGCCCGGTATATGGCCGACGCCCTGGTGACCGCCGTCGAACGGCGCGCGGTCACCGTCTACGTGCCCCGGTGGCTGCGCGGCGTGCAGGTGGTGCGCGCCGCCCTGCCCGCGGTGGTCGTCCGGTACTCGCGGCAGTAGCTGACACGCTCGGAGTTCTCCCCGACGGGCCTGCTGGGAGCGGGCGGACGCGCGGCGACCGAGGGGCTCTGAACGAGGTCGGCGGGAGGCAGGATTCAGCGGGAGGCCGGAAGAGGAGTGCGCAGGGCGGTCCGGCCGCCGCGCCAGTTGCCCAGAAGATGCTCCGCCAGCCGGTCCTCCAGCAGTCCGGTGGCCTCGATGCCCAGAACGATGTCCGGCGCGAGCCCCGGCTCGTCCTCCAGCAGTCCACCGATCACGTCCCGGCGGACCACCTGTTCGTGGACCGCGTCGGCTTCCACGTGCTCGTCGTAGAACCGCTGCGCGGCGGTGCCGGCTCCGACGCGGCGCAGGGCCTTTGCCAGCCGCCTGGAACCTGGTGACGAGGTGATCTCCACGGCGGCGAAATGGCCGACCAGCGCACCGCGCAGACGCCGGTGCAGCCCGAACAGGGACATCAGGTTCACTGTCGCCAGGGCCTGGGCAGGGGCGGCTTCGAGGTAGCCGCCGTACGCCGTGTCGAGCCCGAGATCCGCCATCAGATCGGCGAACAGCTGAGCGTGGATGTTCTCGGCCCTGCCGGCTCCGAATTCGTCGAACTCGACGGCCACCATGGCCGCTTTGGCCCGGCCACGGAGCCTCGGCACCACCCACAGATGCGGGTCCGCCTCCTTCAGGTGGTAGAGGGAGCGCAACGCCGCGTACTCACGGAGCTGTTCGAACGTTCCCTCGCGCTGGAGGTGGTGGCTGACGCTGTGCCCGTCGTCCCCGACGGGCTCCAGGAGCAGCGCGTCCACCGCCTCCGCCACGTCCTTTCCGCCCGAGGTGCCCTCGCGCAGCGCGCGCAGAAAGGCGCCTTCGGCAGCGGCTCGCACCGCCAGCAGCGCGGGGTCCCACTCCAGCCTCTCGTCCGCCTCCGCGAAGCCGCGGTAGTGGAGCTCGTAGAGGACGTACAGCAGGAGGTGCAGATCTTCGCCGTACGGGTCGGCGCGCCCGGTCTCCTCGTCGGACGGCAGCGCGCCACGCCGCCCCGCCAGGGCGACGAGGACACGCTCGGAGAGGTCTCCTCGCGCCTTCGGCAGGGCGGGTTCCGAGGCGAGACGGTGAGAGTGTGCTTCAGGGGAAGGCGTCACGATGCGGTGTCCTCACCTTCCTCACCTGCCTCGGCGGGTTTCCGCCGGCGGTGGCTGGTGTCGCACCAGGGGTGGATCCGGCTGCGGCGACAGGTGCAGATCGCCACGACGAAGCGCTCGGATGCGACGACCCTCCCTTCGGCCGTCGTCACTTCGACCGGGCCCTCCACGAGGATCGGTCCGTCTCGTTCCGCCACCACGCGACGCGGCGGTTCAGTGCTTCCGGGCACGGATCACCACCAGCTCCTCCCTGTCCACATGGGTCGGCAGCAGACCGCGGGCGCGCAGCCAGGCAAGGCGTCCGCGGGTCACGGGCCCGAACGGGATGACCATCCGGTCACTGACCGACGCCTCCATCCCGGCCCGGGAAAGCCGTCGCACGGTCTCTTCGGGCGAGCTGAGGACCGAGTGCACGATCAGCATCAACCCGCCGGAACGCAGCGCGGCAGGAGCCTCGTCACAGATCCGGTTCACGACGATGCGCCCGTCGAGCCCGGCGTCCCAGGCGCGACGGGCGCCCCGCCGCGGCGGTGACAGGCTCGGCGCGGGCACATACGGCGGGTTACTGACGACCGCGTCGAACGAGTGGCCTCGCAATCCCGACAGCAGGTCGCCGCGGTGCACGGTGATGGGCAACCGCGTGAGGGCGGCGTTCAGCCGGGCCGATGCCACGGCCCGCCGACTGATGTCCACAGCGGTGACACGGGCGCCCAGCCGGGCGGCATGGAGCGCCAGCAGCCCACTGCCCGTGCAGAGGTCCAGCACCTCCATGCCGGGCCGGATGCCCTCACGACGCATCGCCGCAGCCAGCAGCAGGCTGTCGGCCTGCGGGCTGTACACACCGGGCAGACGCACTATCCTGCCGGGCCACGGGAGATCCTGGACGATCCCCGCATCGGCGTCTGGAACGCTCACCGCACCTCCCCCGCACTGGACGACTCTCTTCCAGGCTCGGACACACGGCACACGTCCGCCACTCCTGCACCGCCAGGCGGCGGCCATCACGGTCATCGCGGTCGCGGGTATCCGTCCGGCTCCGCCTACGCGGTGGTGCCGACCGCGGTGAGCCAGGCACGGGCGAGCAGTTCGTGGCCGTGCGGGCTCGGGTGGACTCCGTCCGCGGCCAGTGCCGCCGGACCGATTTCCTCGGCGGCGTGGGGCAGGAGCAGGTCCGCGCGGACCAATTGCGCCCCGTGGGCGCGCGCCGCGCGCAGGACGGCGTCGGTGCGGGGTGACAGGTCCTCGTACCAGGCTTCCTGATCCGAGGTGACCGGGACCAGGAAGGGCGTGATGACGACCAGTTGGGCGGCGAGCGTCCGGGTGGTGTGGGAGAGGATGCGGTAGAGGCATGCCTCGAATTCGTCGACCGGGCTGAGGAGTCCGCTGTCGTAGCGCCGCCAGGTGTCATTGATTCCGATCTTGACCGTGACCACGGTGGGCCGCTGGTCGATGACGTCGGTGGTCCAGCGGGATTCGAGGTCGTACACGCGGTGGCCGTTGACGCCCTGGTTGATGACAGTGGGGCCCGGGCCGGGGCTCCCTCCGGTGTGCAGCGCCCGCGCGATCTCGCGGACGTATCCGTTGCCGAGGGAGGTGGGGTCCGTACGGTCGCGGCCCGCGTCGGTGATGGAGTCGCCGATGAAGAGGAGTCTGTCGTCTGCTGTGATGAGCATGTGTTCGGCAATCCTGGCGTCGGGGTGGTGGGAGGCGGCCGGTCGTGGAGTCACTGCGCGGGCCGGGACGACTCCGGCGGAGGTACCGGCGGGCGAGCCATCGCGCGTCGCATTGTCCCGGCCTCGCGCGCCAGTACGTCGGGGTCGTCGCCGGGCACGAATTCCAGGAGCGCATCGGGTCGCAGCTGCCGTTCGTCCAGCATGTCGAAGACCCTCGCCCACAGGTCTTCGCGAGCTGCCAGGGGCAGTCGGCGATTGCCCGGCCACCAGGAGAAGACGTGCACCGCGCTGACCCGGTCGACAAGTTCGGCGAGCCCTGCCAGCGCGGCCTCGTCGGACGCGTCGAGCGGCGGCTGCCAGTAGGTGCGGAGATTGTCCGCGCCCACCTCGTCCAGCAGCCGGACAGTCGAGGCGACGGTGTCCGTCAGGGTCTTCGCATGGAATTCCAGGGCGAGTTCGACGCCGTGGTCCGCCGCGATCGCGGCCGCCTCCCGCAGACCTGCCACAACTGCGTGGCGTTCCGACGGCGAGGCGGCCCGTGATCCGACGCCGCCGGCCCAGACCCGCATCCGCGGTGCTCCGAGGAGCACCGCGGCGCGGGTGAGCGCGGGGAATCCGGCCAGTTCACCTGGAGCGGCGCGGAAGTACGAACCGTACGAGCAGGAGGTGAGCCCGCACCGGTCGGAGACGTCACGGACCGCGCGGACCGTGTCCGGTTCCTGCGCGGGCGCGTGGATGTCCGCTCCCCACTCGACCAGTTCGAGGCCCGCGTCCGCAGCGCGGCGTGCGACCTCGGCGGCGGGCAGCTGCCGGAAGGTGACGGAGCACAGCCCCGGCCGGGGCGCGGTCGAGGAATGACTCACGACGCGTTCGGGCCCACGTCCGCCGGCGCGAGGGGACGGCGGAGCGGCGTCGTCGTCGCATACTCGTCGGCACCGATGTCCCGTGTGCCGCCGCGCGGGTGGCCGTCGATGTCGTCGGTCACGCCCGGGCTCCCCCACGTCGCCCCGCCGATTGCCGGGCTGCCCGCCGACAGGCGGAACACCCCGTCGGACTCCTGGTGCAGGCCCGGGTCGACGCGGGTGCAGCCCCCGGCGGGGATGTTGCCGTTGGCCGCCGCACCCCAGAGGATGTTGCTCTTCCAGGTGAAGCCGGTGGTCGGCCCCATCGCGACCAGGCTGCCGGCCTCGCCGACCAGCAGGTTGTCGGCGACGACCACATTCTGGGGCTCGTAGACCCGGGTCTCGCCCGACAGCGATTCGGCGTTGCGGAACAGGGTGTTGTGCACGATCACCGCCCGGTCGCACGCGTCGTTGCCCCGCCGCTCCTCGGCCGTCTCGCCGGAGTGGTGGTCGCGGGTGCTGCCGCTACCGATCACCATCGCCCGTCCGGACAGACCGGCCACGTAGTTGTTGACGACGAGGTGGTCGTTGCCGTAAAGACGCAGCCCCTCCTTGCCGTCGAGCACGTAGTTGCTCTCCACCCTCGTGCGGTTGCCGTGGCGCAGGACGATACCGCCGAGGCTGTCGCGGATCGTGTTGTGGCGGACGATGTTGTCCGAGGACTTCACCGAGATGGCTTCGGGGTCTCCGTCGCAGCGCTCGAACAGGTTGTACTCCACGACCGCGCGGGCACTGGACAGCGCCCGAGGGCTGACGCCGAGGCGGATCGGCTCCCCTCCGTTGGCGCCGGCGAAGCTGTGGTCGGAGAAGTAGTTCTTGAGGATGTGCACGCGCTGGGCCATGGACGTGCTGCCCCCGCCCTCGACTCCGAGGTAGACGCCGAGCGTGGTCTTGCCGTGGAAGTGGTTGCGGTCGACCTTGCTGTCGTCCGCGCGCACCATCACCCAGTGCAGGCCCTCGATGTCGGCGAGCTGGAAGTCGTTGCGGGTCAGCCGGATGAACGAGCAGTCCGCCGGTACTTCCAAGGTGGTGCTCTGCCGGAAGGCGAAGCCGCTGACGGTGATGTTGCTGGAATTGCTGAAGACGAATCCGCGCTCTCCGCGGAGCACCGCGCCGCCGCGGGACGCGGAGGTGATGGTGATGGGTGCCGCCTGCGTGCCGTTCTTGCCCGTGACGCTGATGGAGGTGCCGGACGGCACGGTGTAGGTGCCGTCGGCCAGGACGATCCGGGCTCCGGGCACCGCGCTGTTGATCGCATTCTGGAAGTCGCTCAGGGAGCTGACCGTCGCCGTGGCGGCCCGGCCGGTCTCCGCTGCGCCCGCCGTGCGCAGGGTGCCGAGCGGGACGGCGGCGAGGGCCGCGCCCAGGACTGTGCCGGTGAGGAACGTGCGGCGTTGCATGATGCCTCCGGTGAAGGTGCTGGTGGATGGGTGGTGCGGACGAAGGTTCAGCCGCCGGCCGGGGCGTCCAGATACAGCTCGATGACGGGCACGAGTGTGTCGGGGCGCTGGACGGGGATCTGGAGCGTGAGCGTGCCCGCGGGCTGCCCGCCCATCTCGGTGTTGAGCGCGGGCTCTCCCGGGGCGATCTCGATCCGGGTGATCTCGGAAGCGTCGTTGAGGAGTTGGGCGTAGCGCACCCGGCCCGCGAGTCCCGGCAGATGCAGATGGCGCAGCGGCCAGGAGAACAGGTGGACGTAGAGCCGGTCGCCGCGCTGGGTGTAGCGGCAGTCGGCGGGGGCGGTGTACGCGGACGGGCCGCAGCCTCGGACCGACCGACCGTGCAGGTCCGTCCACCGCCCCAGCTCGCCGAGGACGGCGGTGGCGCGCGGGTCGAGGTCGCCGCGGCCGGTGGGGCCGACGTTGAGGAGCAGGTTGCCGCCCTTGGCCACCCCGTCGACGAGCATGCGGACCAGGAGGTCGGCGCTCTTGTAATCGAGGTTGTCGCGGTCGTAGCCCCAGCTTCCGTTGAGCGTCTGGCATGCCTCCCAGACCACGGGCTGCCCGTCCTTCGACATCGGGCCGGACGGCTGGTACTGCTCGGGGGTGACGAAGTCGCCGGGAAGGCCGGTCCTGTCATTGACGAGGACGTGCGGCTGGAGTTCGCGGATCATCCCCAGGAGTCCGGGTGAGTCCCAGTCGTCGGGGCCCTTGCCGCCCCACCAGTGGCGTCCCGCGTACGAGAAGTCGAAGAACAGGTAGTCGACGCGTCCGAAATCTGTGAGCAACTCGCGTACCTGGCCGTGCAGATAGCGCTGGTAGTCGCGGATGTCACGGTCGGCGGTGGCGGCCTTGAACTCCTCGTCGTCGCGCTGCGGGTGGGTGCCGTCCACGGGGAAGGAGGGGTGGTGCCAGTCGATCAGCGAGTAGTAGAAGCCGACCTTGAGCCCCTCGGCGCGGCATGCCTGGACGAACGGTTCGACGAGATCGCGGCCGTACGGGGTGTTGGTGACCTTGTAGTCGGTGAGCGCGCTGTCCCACAGGCAGAAGCCGTCGTGGTGCTTGGTGGTCAGCACGACGTACCGCATACCGGCCGCCTTGGCCGTCCTCGCCCACTGGACCGGGTCGTAGCGGTCGGGGTCGAAGTGGTCGAAGTACACCTGGTACTGCTCGTCGGTCTGCTGTTCCCGGTTCTTGACCCACTCGTGCCGGGCGGCGAGGGAGTACAGGCCCCAGTGGACGAACATGCCGAACCGGTCGGTGGTGAACCACGTCGTGTCCGGAGCGGTCGCCGGAGCGGTCGCCGGATCCGCGGCCGGAGCCGGTGTGCCGGCGGGCACGGGCGGGAGCGCCGATCGGGTGTCAGCGGTCGGGGTCACGGGGTGTCGCTCCTTGTGCTTGTGGGGTGGTGGCGCGCGAGGTGCGGTGGCGGGCGGCTTGCCGGGTCAGCCCTTCAGGGCGCCGGAGGACAGGCCGTGCACGAAGGAGCGCTGGAAGAACAGGAAGACGATCACGGAGGGGAGCAGGGCCAGCAGTGAGGCCGCCATCACCACTCCAGGAGTGACGTCGGGGTCGATCCGCAGGGTGCGCAGCGCCAACGGGAGCGTGTACGAGGAGGAGTCGGTGGCGACGAGGAGGGGAAGCAGGTACTGGTCCCAGATCATCGTGAAGCCGAAGACTCCGATGACGCCCAGCGCCGGCTTGCACATCGGCAGGATGATCTGAGCGAAGATGCGCAGATCACCGGCCCCGTCGATGCGTGCGGCCTCTTCGAGTTCCCGCGGTACGTCCTTGATGAACTCGGTCATCACGAGAATGGAGAATCCCCAGGCGCCCAGCGGGACGATCATCCCGGCGAGGGTGCCGATGAGGTTGAAGTGGATGACCGGCAGGTCGGCGAGGATCAGGGACAGCGGGAGGGCCAGGATCTCCTCGGGCAGCATCAGCGTCGCCAGGATCGCCACGAGGGCCAGTGTCATTCCGGGGAAGACCTTCCTGGCCAGTGCGTAACCGGCCATGACGGACACGGCCACCTGGAGCAGCAACCCGCCGCCCACCACGAAGAACGAGTTCAGCAAGTACACCAGGACGCCCTGGTCGAAGGCGATCCGGAAGTTGTCCAGGGTGATGCCGGAGGGGATGACGCTCAGCTGTGTCGGGTCCTTGACCTTACTGAAGGCGCTGACCAGCAGGGCCAGCAGCGGCCCGGCGAAGACGAAGAGGACCAGGACGTACGTGACAGCCTTCAGGATCCGCCCGCCCGGGCTCCTGGCCTCGGTCAGGCCGAGCGCGGTCTCGTTCGGCGCGTTCACTTGCTCTCCCTCCGTCGCATCAGGTGGACGACGATCGTCAGGATCAGCGTCGCGATGAACAGCAGGACGGCTCCCGCCGCTCCGACGCCGAGCCGGTTCTGCTCGAGGCCGAGCTTGTAGATCAGGGTCATGACGACTTCGGTCGAGCCGTCGGGACCACCGTTGGTGAGCAGGAACACCTCGGTGAACACGCGCAGGCCGCGTATCGCGGCGAGGATGAACAGGATCGTGAACACCGACCGCAGCCCGGGCACCGTCACATGCCACACGCGCTGCAGTCTGGAGGCGCCGTCGACCTTCGCGGCCTCGTACAGACCGCGGTCGACGCTCGCGAGCCCTGCGAGGAAGATCATCATGTCGTACGGAGCGCCCCGCCAGATGCCGGTGATCATGATGGACCCGAGCGAGGTGTCGGGGTGGTTGATGAACCCGGAAGGGCCGGACCCCACCAGGCCGAGGAGCGAGTTGAGCATGCCGTCCTCGGTCGGGTGGTACATGATCCGCCACAGTTCGGCGACGACGGCGATCGGTACCACGACCGGCAGGAACGCCGCGGAGCGTACGAATCCGAGCCGGCGGCCCTGCCCCTCCATCAGCAGCGCGAGCACCAGGCCGAGGAGCATGGAACCCGCCGTCTGCCCGGCGGCGAGGACGACGGTGTGCCCGACGGCCTCGCGGAAACCGTCGGAGCCGAGCACGGTGGTGTAGTTCTCGGTGCCGACCCACCGGTTTCCGAGATAGGGCTGAACTTCCTGGAAGGACATCGTCAGGGCGCTGGCCATCGGGATGAACTTGAAATACAGGAAGAGGAGCAGGGCCGGGGCCAGGAACAGCCAGGGTGTCCACCACCGGCCCGCCCGACGGCTGTTCTTCGGGCGGGCCGCAGCCGCCCCGCCGGCCGGGCGGCCCCCCGTGCCGGGGGACCGCCGTCCGGGGAGCGGAGCGCGCTTCACCTGGTCAAGGCTCATGACGCGGCGATTCCCTGTTCCTTGAGGATGTCGGCGAGCTGCTTGTCGAGGTCGCGCAGCTCGGTACCGGTGTCCAGACTGCAGTCGGCCAGCAGCGCGTTGATGGTCTCCGAGGTGGTCTGCCGCACGGCGGTCCAGTTCGGGATGGAGGGGGCGTAGCGTCCGGCGGAGCCGTAGACCTCGGCGTAGGTCCGCCAGCGGGGGTCCGAGCGGATCTTGGAGATGTCCACCGTCTTGTTGACGGGCAGCTGCACGGTGTAGCCCGACTCTCCCTGCATCCCCGTCCGCTGGCCCTCGGCGGAGACGGCGAAGCCGGCGAAGGCGTCCTGACCCGCCTGGTTCTCGGAGCCGGCCATCAGATAGACGGAGGCACCCTCGGCGAGCACGGTCGCGTCCTTCGGGCCCTTCGGCATCGGTACGACCTCGTACTTGTCCTTGCCCAGCACCTCGTCGAAGCGGGGCATCAGGTAGGGGCCGACGACGAACATGCCGGTCCGCCCCGCCTCGAACGTCTCGTTCGTGGGTGGGGTGTCCATGGTGACCGCGCCGGGCTGGATGGCCTTGGACGTGCAGCCGAGATCGCGGAACCACTGCATGGCCTCGACGGACTCCTTCGTGGTCATCGCGGGCTTGTACGTGCCGTTCCCGGCATCGGCGATGAAGTCACCGCCCGCGGCCCAGAGGAAGTTGGAGAAGTACCAGGAGGCGTATCCGCGCTTGGTGGACAGCGGCGCGGCCAGTCCGAAGGTGTTCTTCTTCCCGTCGCCGTCCGGGTCCTTGGTGGTGAACGCCTCGGCCATCGCGGTGAAGTCGTCCCAGTTCCGGGGCACTTCGAGCTTCAGCTTCTCCCGCCAGTCCTTGCGGATGAGGAGCGCGGTGGCCTGCGCCGAGTACGGCAGGCCGAACTGCTTGCCGTCCAGGCTCCTTCCGGATGCGAGACCCTGGTCGATGAGCTGCCCGCTGTCCTTGATCTTGTCCAGGTCGATCTCCCGGAGCAGGCCCTGGCTGTGCATGGCGCCGAGCTGCGTCACGTCGTTCATGACGATGTCGGGGAGGTTCTTCTGCGCGGCCCGCTGCTGCACCTTGGTCTCGAAGTCATCGAAGATGGCCGTGACCTTGACCTTGTAGCCCGTGGACTTCTCGAAGGCGGCGGCGAGTGCGAGCGTGCCCTTCTCCCCCGGCCCGCCCGGTGTCGTCCTGGTCCACAGTTCGAGAGGCGCCTTGGAGTCCTGCTTGACGTCCCCTCCCGCAGGACCCGACGTACAGCTGGTGAGGATCAGCGCCGACGCGAGGAAACCCGCTCCGACCCACCGCGATCTCTGCATCACAACTCCTGTTTCACTGCATCACAGCCGCCTCTGGTAAGCGCTTGCCGGGGACGCTAACCGCGCAGCAAATCCCGCGTCAATACTCCGATGAATACAAAATTTTCGCGGGGCTTCGCGAAGGGACGCCACGACGCCTCCCCGCACACCATTCCTGCGGGCGCCGCCACCGCACAGGGGCGGAGACCCCGAACTTTCACCCACTGGCAAGGAATTATCGCTGTACAGGGCACTGGGCCCCGGGATGCTCCGTAGTCACATGCGATGCTGACGCCTTGCCGGACCACCGGGCGCGTGCGATTTCCCAATCCTTGATAACCCTTCAGTCATCCGATGTATCGTCGCCTTTTGGGCGGGTTAACCGAAATTTCGAACAAGCCACGCCAACCTTCGACACACAGACGGACACGTCCACACACACCCGACCGGCCAACCGGCCGCGGGCGGTATCGCTGACAGACCGTCAGCGAAGCAGCCGAGGAGCGTCATCGACATGGACGAGACAGCACTCAGGCCGACGGCACTCCTGGTCATGGAGGAGGAGCGGAGGCCGGACGTCTACCCGCCCGAGGTTCTGGCCGGTATCGACCGGCTCGTGGACCGACAGGGCCCACCCCTCACCCGGCAGCAGCTCGACGACCATCCCGACGTACTGCACCGAACCGACATCCTGCTCACCGGCTGGGGCGCCCCCGTCCTCGATGCCGCCTTCATGTCCCGCGCCCCTGGGCTGCGGGCCGTGCTCGTCGCAGCGGGTTCCGTACGGCATCTGACGACGCCCGCCTTCTGGGCGCGCGACATTCCGATCGTCTCCGCGGCCGCGGCCAACGCCACCCCGGTGGCGGAGTTCGCTCTCGCGCAGATCCTCCTCGGGCTGAAGCAGGTCCACCGCATCAGCCGGGACGTGGCCGACAGCCACCTGTACCCGCACAACCCCAAGGTCCCGGGTGCCTACCGGTCACGCGTGGGGCTGCTGGGGCTCGGGCACATCGGCCGTCTCGTCGCGGCACACCTCAGCCGCTTCGACGTCGAGATCCTCGCCACGGACCCCCTCGCCGACGCGGACACCGCACAGGAGAGCGGCGTACGACTCGTCGGCATCGAGGAGCTCTTCGCCACCTGCCACGTCGTCAGTCTCCACGCGCCGCTCCTGCCCGAGACCCGCGGCTCGATCGGAGCGAGCCTGCTGAGCTCCCTGATGCCGGGCGCAACGCTGATCAACACCGCCCGGGGCGCACTCATCGACGAGGAGGCGATGGCGGAGGTCCTGCGCGCCAGACCCGATCTCACCGCCGTACTCGATGTCACGCACCCGGAGCCTCCGGTCCCCGGCTCGCCGCTGTTCACCCTCCCCAACGTCGTCCTGACACCCCACCTCGGCGGTGCCATGGGTGCCGAACGCCACCGCCTCGGACATCTCGTACTCGACGAACTCGGGCGCCTCGTACGGGACCAGCCCCTCCGGCACGCGGTCGATCCCGCCCATGCCGCGTCCCTGGCCTGACACCGAGGGCACCGGAGTCACCGGGGTCACGGGCTCGCGCGACCCGATCCGCATGCGTAGGTCTGACCGACCTCTCCTGGTCGCTGCTGATCAGTTCCACCCGTCGGCCGCCGGAGGACCCACCGGACTTCGGCACCCGCGAGGCCCTCATCGACGAGGTGGTCGCCGACCTGGCGGCGGCCCGCCTCGACAAGGTCGCGGAACAGGCCCTCGCCCACGAGGACCCCTGGGACGGATTCGCGTACTACATCGAGACGCTCTGTGAACTCCAGGCCGCCGCCCCCGACGCGTGGCGCCGCGGCGTCGCCTTCATGCTCGACGGCCTGCGCACCGAGGCCGCCCACTCGCTCCCCACCGGCCCACGGACCTCGCAGCAGGTCTACGAGGTGATGGCCGGCCTCACCGGCACGCCGTAACGGGGTATCGCCCGGGAAAGCTCCCCCGGTCTGCCGCGTCAGGCGAGATGGAAGACCTCGGTGAGCGGGCGCATGGCGGCATCCGGTGCCTGCCCGTCCAGCTCCTCGAAGAAGTGCGCCATCTCCGTCTGCCAACGGGCGTTCACCTCGGTGGCCTCCATGGCGGCCCGGGCCCGGTCGAAGTCCGGGGTCTCCAGATAGCCGACGAGCAGGCCGTCCTCCCGCAGGAACAAGGAGTAGTTGTGCCAGCCGGCTTCGGAGAGCGCGGCCAGCATGTCGGCCCAGACGTGGTGGTGGCGTTCTCGGTACTCCTCGGTCTTCTCGGCCCGGACCTTCAGAAGAAAACAGACGCGCTGCATGGGGTCCCCTCCTGCACGGCAGGGGGCCGCCCTCGCGAGGCGGCCCCCTGTCCCGTGCGGCTCAGAAGTCGAATCAGAAGCTGAATCAGAAGTTGAACTTGTCGATGTTGGTCTTGTTGAAGACCGTCGGCTTGCCGAGCGAGACCACGCCGTCCTTGCCGATGGTGAAGGTCCCCAGGTCGCCGGCCTTGAACGTCTGGCCCTCGGCGCCGGTGATCTGTCCGGACTCCAGCGCGACGGCCGTGTGCGCGGCGAGCGCGCCGAGCTCGGCCGGGTCCCACAGCTCGAAGCCGTCGACCGTCCCGTCCTTGACGTAGGCGCGCATGTCGTTGGGGGTGCCGAGGCCGGTGAGCTTGACCTTGCCCTTGTACTGGGAGCCGGACAGATACTGGGCGGCCGCCTTGATGCCCACCGTGGTGGGCGAGATGATCCCCTTCAGGCCGGGGTACTCCTGGAGCAGACCCTGGGTCTGCTGGAAGGACTTCTGGGCGTCGTCGTCGCCGTAGGCGGTCTTGACGAGCTTGATGTCCTTGTATTCGGGCTTCTTGAGCTCGTCCTTCATGAAGTCGATCCAGGTGTTCTGGTTGGTGGCCGTCTGGGCCGCCGAAAGGATCGCGATCTCACCCTTGCCACCTATCTGCTCGGCCAGCAGCTGGAGTTGCGTGCGGCCGAGGTCCTCCGCGCTCGCCTGGGAGACGAATACCTGCCGGCAGTCGGCCTGGGTGTCGGAGTCGTAGGTGACGACGCTGATCCCGTTCTTCATGGCCTGCTTCAGGGCCGTGCACAGCGCACCCGGGTCCTGGGCGGAGACGGCGATGGCGTCCACCTGCTGCTGGGTGAGGGTGTTGACGTAGGAGACCTGGCCGGAGGCGTCGGTACCGCTGCTGGTACCGACTTCCTTGTACGTGGAGCCGAGCTGCTCCAAGGCCTTCTTGCCACCGTTGTCCGAGGTGGTGAAGTAGGGGTTGTTGACCTGCTTGGGCAGGAAGGCGACGGTCAGGCCCTTTTTGGTGGCCGCGTTGGGATCGGCGGTGCCGGCGACGGCCGTGCCGGCCCCCTTGCTCGCGGAGTCCTTGGTCGTCCCGGAGCAGGCTGTGACGCCGAGGGCGAGTGCGGCGGTGACAGCAAGAGCAACGGTGAGGCGCCGGTTCCTGGCGGTGGTGCCGTACATGGTGCTTCCTTTCGCTGCCGTGGCGGCAGGGAGTGCCGGGCAGTTGCCCGAGGGGATACGAGGGTGACGACAGGCCCTAGGCCCTACGGAGCGGAGGCCGCTTGCGCGATGGACTGCCCGGCGGTTCTCCTGCGGGCGCGGGCCTGGGCGACCTGGCGGCCGACGCGGGGGGCGAGGACGGAGATCACCAGCAGGACGCCGGTGACCACGATCTGCGACTGGGCGGAGACATTGACCAGACTCATGACGTTCTGCAGGGCGCCCAGCAGGAACACGCCGGCGATGGCGCCGCCCAGGGTGCCCTTGCCGCCGTCGAAGTCGATGCCGCCGAGAAGGACGGCCGCGATGACGGAGAGTTCGAGGCCGGTGGCGTTGTCGTAGCGGGCGCTGGCGTAGTGCAGGGCCCAGAAGACACCGGTGAGCGCGGAGATCACACCGGTCGTCACGAACATGGACAGCTTGAGCCGCTTGACCCGGATGCCCGCGAACCGGGCGGCCTCCTCGCTCGCGCCGGTGGCGAACAGGGAGCGGCCGATCGGTGTGGCGTGCAGGACCACGACGGCCACGGCGAGCAGGACGGTGAACGGGACGGCGGCGTACGGGATGAAGGTGTCGCCGATCCGGCCCGCGCCGAAGTCCAGGTACTGGCTGGGGAAGTCGGTGACGGAGTCGGAGCCGAGCACGATCTGCGCGATGCCGCGGTAGGCGGCCATGGTGCCGATGGTGACGGCGAGGGAGGGCAGTCCGAGACGGGTGACGAGGAGCCCGTTGATCAGGCCGCAGACCACGCCGAGCAGCAGACACAGCGGGATGATCGCCTCGATGCTCATCCCGGCGTTCCACAGCGCGCCCATGACAGCCCCGGACAGTCCAGCAGTGGAGCCGACGGAGAGGTCGACCTCGCCGGAGATCACGAGCATCGTCATGGGCAGGGCGATCAGGGCGATCGGCAGAGTGTTACCGATCAGGAACGACAGGTTCAGCGCGTTGCCGAAGTTGTCGACGAAGGAGAACGAGCAGATCAGCAGCGTCAGCAGGAGGGCGCCGACCGCACTGTCCCAGCGCACCGCGCCGCCGAGGCGGGCCAGGCCAAAGAACGCGGCGGGGGCGGGAGCCTTGGTGGTGTCAGGCATGGCGGGCACTCCTCATCTGTGCGGCCTTCTTGCGCAGGCCCGCGGCCACGCGCAGGGCCAGGATCCGGTCGACGGCGATGGCGAGCAGCAGCAGGAAGCCGTTGATCGCGGTGACCCAGACCGAGCTCACGCCGATGGCGGGCAGCACGCTGTTGATCGAGGTCAGCAGCAGCGCGCCGAGGGCAGCGCCGTAGACGGTGCCGGAGCCGCCGGTGAAGGCGACACCGCCGACGACGACGGCGCTGACCACGGTGAGTTCGAAGCCGTTGCCGGTGGCGGAGTCGACGTTGCCGAAGCGGGCCAGGTAGAGGGCGCCGGCGAGGCCGGCGAGGGAGCCGCAGAGCACGTACGCGGTCATGATGCGGGCCCGGACCGGGACACCGGCGAGCCGGGCGGCCTCCGGGCTGGAGCCGAGCGCGTACATGTCCCGTCCACTGTGGTAGCTGCGCAGGTAGTAGGCGACGGCGACCAGGACGGCGACGGCGAGGAGTGCCAGGTAGGGCACGACCCCGATTCCGTCGTGGCCGAGGTCGACAAAGCTCTTCGGCAGGGCGTCGGCGGTGATCTGACGGGAGCCGACCCAGATGGAGTCGATGCCGCGGATGATGTAGAGCGTGCCGAGGGTCACGACGAGCGCGGGCACCTTGCCCAGGCTCACCAGCGCTCCGTTGAGGCCGCCGAAGAGCGCGCCGAGCGCGACCGCGAGCAGGACCGCGACGAGCGGGTTGCCGCCGTCCTGGAGGTAGAGGCCGGCGGCGAACGCCGAGATGCCGAGGACGGAGCCGACCGAAAGGTCGACGTTGCGGGTGATCACCACCACTGCCTGGCCGACCGCGACGAGGATCAGGATGGTCGCGTTGAGCATCAGGTCCTTGATGCCCTGCTCGGACAGGAACGCGGTGTTGGACAGCTGGGTCGCGCCGAGCATCAGCACGAGGACGAGGACCACGGCCAGTTCGCGGGCCTTGAACACCTTGTCGACGAGGCGTCGCGAGGCGACGGACTGGGGTGCGGGCTCGTGCCGCACCGGACCGGCCGTTGTCGTCATGCCGCTTCCCTTCCTAGGGCGGCACGGCCCGTCGCCGCCGCCATCACGGTCTCCTCGGTCGCCTCGGACCGGGGGATCTCGGCGGTCAGCCGCCCCTCGTGCATCACCAGGACCCGGTCGGCCATGCCGAGGATCTCCGGCAGGTCGGAGGAGATCATCAGCACTGCCACGCCTTCGGCGGCGAGCGAGGACAGCAGCCGGTGCACCTCGGCCTTGGTTCCGACGTCGATGCCGCGGGTCGGCTCGTCGACGATCAGTACCTGCGGGGCGGTGGCCAGCCACTTGGCGAGGACGACCTTCTGCTGGTTGCCGCCGGAGAGCGTGCCGACGACGTCGGCGAGGCGGGCGTACTTCACCTGGAGCTTCACCGCCCAGTCCACGGCCCGGCTGCGTTCGGCGCTGCGGCTCATCAGTCCGGCGCGGGTGGTGGTGGCGAAGCCGGTGAGGCCGATGTTCCGCTCGATGGACATGTCCATCACCAGACCCTGGGCCCGGCGGTCCTCGGGTACGAGGGCAAGGCCCGCTGCCATGGCCAGGCTCGGGGCGCCGGTGCGTAGTTTCTTGCCGAGCACCTCGACCTCGCCGCCGTCGAAACGGTCGACGCCGAACACCGCGCGGGCGACCTCGCTGCGGCCCGCGCCGACGAGTCCCGCGAGACCGACGATCTCGCCGCGGCGCACCTCGAAGGAGACGTCGGTGAAGACGCCCTCGCGGGTCAGGCGGCGCACGCTGAGGGCGACTTCGCCGACCTCGGTCTGCTGCTTGGGGTACAGCTCGTCGAGATCGCGGCCGACCATGCGGCGCACGAGGTCGTCCTCGCTCAGGCCGTCGACGAGCTCGTCGGCGATCCAGGCGCCGTCGCGCAGTGTGGTGACGCGCCGGCAGAGGTCGAAGATCTCCTCCAGGCGGTGCGAGACGAAGAGCACCGCCGCGCCCTGTTCGCGGAGTGTCCTGACGACGCCGAACAGCCGGGCCACCTCGCTGCCGGTGAGCGCCGCCGTCGGCTCGTCCATGATCAGGACGCGGGCGTCGAAGGAGAGCGCCTTGGCGATCTCGACGAGCTGCTGGTCGGCGATGGACAGGCCGCGGGCCGGCTGGTCGGGATCGAGGTCGACGCCGAGGCGGGCGAAGAGGCCGGCCGCGGCCTGCTTGACCGCGCGGTGGTCCACCCGGCCCAGCGAGCGGCGCGGCTGCCGGCCGACGAAGATGTTCTCGGCCACCGACAGGTCGGGAAAGAGCGTCGGCTCCTGGTAGATCACGGCCACACCCGCGTCGCGGGCGTCGGCCGGTCCGTGGAAGTCCACCGGTTCGCCGTCGAGCAGGACCGTGCCGGTGTCGGGGCGGTGAACGCCGGCGAGCGTCTTGATCAGGGTCGACTTGCCGGCGCCGTTCTCGCCCGCCAGGGCGTGGACCTCACCGGCGTACAGGCGCAGGGACACGTCGCGCAGGGCACGCACAGCGCCAAAGGACTTGCTCACCCCCTCCAGCGCGAGCACCGGAGTCGACTCCGGTTCGGGGTGGGTCATGGGTGTTCTCCTGTGCTTGTGCCGAGCGGATCGCTCGAAGATGAAATGTTTCAGTGGAGTTGCCGGGAAGCTAGCCCCGTCGGCCGAGCACGTCAAGAGTCTTCTGGGCCGAGCACCCCGAAACGCCTGGTGGGTTCGATGGAAAACCTGACACATCGGCCGTGAACTGCACCGGCAGGGACCCCCAAGGGCAGGTTTGACGTTCCAGACGACACGATCCGGTAACACGCCCGCCATGCGCCGGGAACCCTTGACGACCACCGCGCAGGGGACTAGCTTTTCCCGATGAATCTGAAACGATTCATCTAAGCGGCATCCGACGGCAGCCCTTTTCTCAGGCCGCCGACCCCGTCCGCCGACCTGGATCTCCAGCCCGTCCGCCCCGCCCCGTTGCCCCTGTCCGAGGAACGACAGCCGCACCTGGCGCTCCGGGTTGTCCCTGTTGGTGTCCACCAACACCCGTTAAAACAACCCTAAACATGCCGGTGCTCCTGACCCCGGAAACCGTATGCACGGAGCCGGGGCATGGTAAATCAGTCGCCGGCACCCCGCCGCGCCCGGCAGAGTGGCCCCGTGACGAGCAGTGAGCTGTGGACCCGTGCGACCGCCGACCGCTACGACGCCGAGGAGACGGAGATGTCCTCCGCCGCCGCCCTCGGACCGACGCTCGCCTTTCTCGCCGAAATGGCCCGAGACGGCCGGGCGCTGGAGTTCGCCATCGGAACCGGACGGGTGGGCGTCCCGCTCCGGGAACGCGGCGTGCCGGTGGTCGGCATCGAACTGTCCGAGCACATGGCAGCAGTCCTGCGGCGCAAGGTCGACGAGGACACGCTCCCGGTCACCATCGGGGACATGGCCACAACCCTCGTCCCCGGCGAGTTCGCCCTGGTCTATCTCGTCTACAACACCATCACGAACCTGCTCACGCAGGCCGAGCAGGTCGAGTGCTTCCGCAACGCGGCACGTCATCTGACTCCCGGCGGCCGATTCGTCATCGAGCTCGGCGTGCCGCCCCTGCGGTTCCTGCCGCCCGGGCAGGTCGCGGTGCCGTTCGATGTCTCCGAGCGGCACCTCGGCTTCGACACCTTCGACCTGGTCGCGCAGATTCTCGTCTCGCACCACTTCACCCGCGACGGCGACGACGGCCGCTACCGCCGCGGCCACTCCCGCCACCGGTACGCGTGGCCGGCGGAGCTCGACCTGATGGCACAGATCGCTGGGCTGGAGCTGGAACAGCGGTTCGCGGACTGGGACGGTGCGCCGTTCACACAGGACTCCGCGAAGCACATCTCCGTGTGGCGCAAACCGGCGGCTTGAGGCCGGCCCCCTGGGAGCCACTGCCCGACGGGCGGGCGTCCGTCCCCGGCGCGCAGGGTCGTGCCAGCGTCATCTCGACTCCGCGGACGGGCTGCCCGATCGAGCCGGCCTTGCGCCGGCGGTCCGGGTGGTTGGCAGCCGGGGCAGCGTCGCCCCCGCGGCCACGGCCGTCTTGAGCGCACAGGTCTGCCCGAACGCGTGGAACAGCGGCAGGCCGCCGAACAGGACGTCATCGGGGCCGACGTGCACCAGCGTCTCGGCGGTGGTGGCCGTGTTCGAGATCAGATTGCGGTGTGTCAGCTCGGCGCCTTTGGGCGTGCCGGTGGTGCCCGAGGTGTAGAGGATCAGCGCGGGGTCGTCGTCCGCCCGGTCGACGGTGCCGGACAGCGGTTCGGCGGCCGTCAGCAGGTTGTGGAACGCCGAGGGCTCCGGCTTCGTGACCTTGCCCGAGGTCAGTCGACCGAGTTCGTCGCGGCCGTGGGTGCGGCGCTCCGACCCGGTCCAGGTGGAGGAGCCGCACCACGACCTGCTGCCCTCACCGTCTTCCCTGTGAGATCTGGCGCCAGATCTGGCCCGGACAAGCCACGAGAACAGTGAACAGGGAGCCCTTGGTGACCACGACCGTCGTCCCCATGAGCGCCGCTCCCACAGGCATGCCCACTGGGCAAGCAGCAGCGGCTGCTCGTCCACGGACTCCAGCAGGTCTGTGATCTCGCCGGGGTTCGGTGCACTTGCAGCCGCGCCGCAGGACTGTCACTCAGAGCGTTCCCCTCACTACACCCGCACCGTCGAATGCCGTTCCGCTCCCGGACCCGAGGTCCAGCCACAGCTCGGTGAACCGGTCGAGCAGCCCGGCCGCCACCGTCACATCATCCGTCAACGGCCGGTCGGCCAGCTCCGCGTCGAGCACCGAGTCCGCCAGCTCGAAGGCGCGGCCGACAGGCAGCTCCGGGTCGAGCCGCATGTCGCGCTGCCGCAACGCCCTTATTGCCGCGACGAGTTCACAGCCCACGACGAGCCGGTACGCCTCGCACGCCCGCAGCGTCTGGCGCGCCGCCAGCGAGGCGAAGCTGGCCTGCTCCTCGACGCCCCGCGAGAGCACCGCGTGGCCGAGTGACGCGGGCGCGGAGAAAGCCCGCAGGTCGCCGAGCGCCGCACCGGCCGCGTATTCGAGGATCATCACGCCCGACGACGCCGGTTCGCCGTCCGCGAGGAACGGCCGCAGGCGGGTGAAGCCCGGTTCGTTCAGCGTCGAGAGGCGCGAGGTCGACAGGCGCGCCACCTGCGTTACGGCCAGCCGGAAGTGGTCCAGGGACAGGGCGAGTTGAGCAAGGTAGAAGCCGCCGTGGTGGTAGGCCGCCATGTCGTCCGCCGAGATCAGCGGGTTCTCGGCTGCCGCATTGATCTCGACCGCGAGGACGTCTTCGAGCGCGTCCGCCGCGTCGTGCGCGGGTCCGTGGATCTGCGGCACGCAGCGGAGGCCGTACGGGTCCTGGATCCGGCCGAGCGGCGGCGTGGGGCGGTCGGGTGCGCCGAGCAGCTGCCGCATCCGTTCCGCGACCGCGTACGAACCGGCGTGCCGCCGCGCCTCGTGCACGGGCAGCGCGTACGCCTCGTACGAACCGTCGATCGCCATCAGGGACAGCGCCGCCACCACCTGCGTGGCCGCGATCAGGCCACGCAGCTCGTGCACGGCGAGCGCGGACTGGCCGAGGGTGAGGGCGTTGCTGCTGATCAGGGCGAGGGCGTCGTTGTTGTCGAGGGGCTGCGGGGCGGGGGCCGCCCCCGCTCCCTGCCAGGGGTGTTCGCCCGCCAGTGCGAGGCCCATCTGCGCGAGCGCGGCGATGTCGCCGGTGCCGACCGAGCCGAATTCGTTGACCTTCGGGTAGGCGCCCGCCTCCAGGGCCTCGCAGAGCGCCGTGACGACGGTCGGGCGCAGGCCGGCGCCACCCGCGAGCAGCTGGTTGGCGCGGACCGCGAGCATGGCGCGGACCTGCCGTGCGGGCAGCTCCGCGCCGATCGCTCCGGCATGGCTGCGCAGCAGCCGCAGGCCGTGGTCGGCGGCCGCCTCCGTCGGCACGGGCTCATTCCGGTTGGCACCCACGCCGGTCGAGCGACCGTAGACGCGACCCCACGAGGCAATCTCCCGCGCGGCGTTCCACGAGGCCTCCACGCGCTTCATCCCGTCGGTTGCCGGAACGGGCTTTGCGGCGGATTCGGCCAGGCGTACGACATCTGCGACCATCAGTCCGCGGCCGTCCAGGACGACGATCGTGCCGCTGTCGTCGGCGACTCCGTCCACGATATGAGACGACATCAGTGGTGATTCCTCCTCAATCAGGCACTTCGTCTTGCCCTACGACCACATGTAACCAGGGATTTACGCCTGAGCGGCGACGACCTATTGACAATCTATTCAGTCACCGAGAACTCTGCATGATGATATGCAGCCGGGCAAGGGACTCCTCATGATCCAATTCGACAAGGTCCACAAGCGCTTCCCGAACGGCACAACCGCGGTGCACGACCTCACCCTTGAGATGCCGGAGGGGGGCGTGACCGTCCTCGTCGGATCTTCCGGTTGCGGCAAGACGACGACGCTCCGCATGATCAACAGGATGGTCGATCCGAGCTCCGGGACGATCAGGGTCAACGGCAAGGACGTCCTGGAACAGGACGCCGCCGAGCTGCGCCGTTCCATCGGCTACGTCATCCAGCAGTCCGGGCTCTTCCCGCACCGCACAGTCCTGGACAACATCGCGACCGTGCCGCTCCTGCTCGGCTGGGGCCGCAAGAAGGCGCGGACACGGGCGGCGGAACTCCTGGAGACGGTCGGCCTCTCCGCCGACGCCGGGAAGCGCTACCCCCACCAGCTCTCCGGCGGCCAGCAGCAGCGCGTCGGCGTGGCCCGCGCGCTCGCCGCGGACCCGCCGGTACTCCTGATGGACGAGCCGTTCGGCGCCGTCGACCCCGTGGTCCGCACCCAGCTCCAGGACGAACTGCTCCGCCTGCAGAGGGAGTTGAACAAGACCATCGTCTTCGTCACGCACGACATCGACGAGGCCGTACGGCTCGGCGACCGCATAGCCGTCTTCCGCACCGGCGGCCACCTCGTCCAGTGCGCCGCCCCCGCCGAACTCCTGGCCCGCCCCTCGGACGCGTTCGTTGCGGACTTCCTGGGCGCAGAGCGCGGCCTGAAGCTGCTGTCCCTGACGACGCTCGCGGAGGTCCCCCAGGGGCCCGCCCCTGAAGGCACCCGCTGGCAGCTGGCCCTTGACGCCGCCCGCAAGCCGCTGGCCTGGCGCGACAACGAGACGGATACGGAGACCCCGGTCCGCCCCCTGCGGGACACGGACTCACTCCTCTCGGCTCTCAACGAGTCGATCGCCGCGCCGAGCGGCCTGGTCGCACGGGTCGACGCGGACGGC
The DNA here is from genome assembly GCF_042670885.1 of Streptomyces sp. NPDC057136. Taxonomy (NCBI): domain Bacteria; kingdom Bacillati; phylum Actinomycetota; class Actinomycetes; order Kitasatosporales; family Streptomycetaceae; genus Streptomyces; species Streptomyces sp. NPDC057136. Next base: position 235,614 of record NZ_JBHUUV010000007.1, on the reverse strand, counting down.
GTCCTCACGGGCGTGACGTCCCGCGAGGACATCCACGAACACGCAGGGCACGTGCACAGCGAGGCAAGCACGGTGGCCGCATGACCGTCGACTGGTCGTGGATATCCGACCACACCGGTGATCTCACCACCCTGACGCTCTCCCACCTCCAGGCCGCCCTCACCGCCGTACTCCTCGGCCTGATCGTCTCGCTCCCCCTGGCCGTGGTCGCACACCGTGTACGCAAACTGCGCGGGCTCCTCCTCGGCCTGTCGAACGTCCTGTTCACCATCCCGTCCATCGCCGTCTTCGTGCTCCTCCTGCCGGTCAGCGGGCTCACCCGCACCACCACCGTCATCGGCCTGACGATCTACACGCTCGTCGTGCTCCTGCGGAACACCGTCGAGGGTCTGGACTCTGTCCCCGCCAAAACCAAGGAAGCCGCGAAGGCCATGGGCACCCGGCCGCTGCGCACCCTGCTCACCGTCGAACTGCCCCTCGCCCTTCCCGTGATCATGGCGGGCGTGCGGATCGCGACGGTGATGGCCATCTCCCTCGTCTCCGTGGCCACGTACATCGGCGACGGCGGACTCGGACAGCTCTTCACGGACGGGTTCCAGCGCAACTTCCCCACCCCCGTCATCGTCGGCGTCGTCCTGACCCTGCTCCTCGCGCTCGTCGCGGACGCACTGCTCGTCGCCCTCCAGTACGTCCTGACTCCCTGGACCCGCCGGCAGAAGCAGAGGGCCTGACCTGATGTACGAACTCTTCAAGGGCCTCGGCGCCTGGCTGGTCAGCGGCGAACAGTGGGCCGGCCCCGACGGCATCGGGCACCGCCTCGCCGAGCACCTCCAGTACTCGCTGCTCGCCACCCTCGTCGCCGCCGCCATCGCGCTGCCGATCGGCCTGCTCATCGGGCACACCGGGCGCGGCGCCTTCCTCGCCATCAACCTGTCCAGTTTCGGACGCGCGCTGCCCACGGTCGGGCTCGTCGTGCTGGTCTTCCTCGCCAGCGGTCTGTCGATGTGGCCCGTCTACATCGCCCTCGTGGCGCTTGCCGTTCCCTCCATCGTCACCAACACGTACGCCGGGATGACCGCCGTCGACCCCGATGTGCGGGACGCGGCGCGCGGCCAGGGGATGCGCTGGCACCAGGTCCTCTTCCAGGTCGAACTGCCCCTCGCGCTCCCCCTGATCACGACCGGGCTCAGGCTCGCGCTCATCCAGGTCGTCGCGACGGCCACCATCGCCGCGTACGTCTCCTTCGGCGGGCTCGGCCGGTACGTCTTCGACGGGCTCGCCCAGCGCGACCTCGTGCAGGTGCTCGGCGGCGCCGTGCTCGTGGCGGTCGTCGCCGTCGTACTCGATCTCGCGCTCTCCGCACTCCAGCGCACCCTTTTCCGCCACCGCCCCGCCAAGTCGGCCTAGGAGCAAGCACAATGAACCGCAGGACACTCCTCGGCGGGCTCTTCGCCGCCGCCTCCGTCCCCGCCCTCGCCTCCTGCAGCGGCGGCATCACCTCGCTCGACGGACAGGGATCCGGCGGCGGAGGCGGAGGCTCCAGCAAGGGCGGCGTCACCATCGGCACCGCCAACTTCACCGAGAACCAGGTTCTGGGATACCTCTACGCCGCCGCGCTCGAAGCGGCCGGAGTGAAGACCACGGTCCGCCCCAACCTCGGCACCCGCGAGATCCTCATCCCCGCCCTCAAGGGCGGCGACATCGACCTCCTGCCCGAATACCAGGGCGCCCTGCTGCACTACCTCGACACCAAAGCCACGGCCACGGAGGAGGGCGAGATGCAGAACGCCCTCGCCATGGCCCTGCCAGGCGGCCTCCAGATGCTTCCCTACGGCAAGGCCGAGGACTCCGACGCCTTCGTCGTCACCCGGGAGACCGCCGACAAGTACGGCCTCACGTCCCTCGCCGACCTCGCCAAGCACAACGGCAAGCTCGTCATCGGCGCGGCGCCCGAGGTCAAGAAGCGCACGGTGGGCGCGGTGGGCCTCAAGGACGTGTACGGCGTGGAGTTCAAGGAGTTCAAGTCCCTCGACTCCTCGGGGCCGCTCGTCAAGGGCGCCCTGAAGAAGGGCGACGTCGACGTCGCGAACCTCTTCACCACCGACACCGACATCGTCGCCGAGCACTGGGTCGTCCTCACCGACCCCAAGAGCCTGATCCCCGGCCAGCACATCGTCCCCCTCATCGCCGACCGCAAGGCCGACTCAACGGTCCGCAAGGCACTCGCCCGCCTCGGCAACGCGCTGACGACCAAGGACCTCACCGAGCTCAACCGCCTGGTGGACAAGGAAAAGAAGGACCCCGAGGACGTCGCGAACGACTGGGCGGCACAGCACGGGATCAAGAAGAAGTAGCCGCCGCCGGACCGAGCGGCAGAACACACCACCGAGAGGCCAGGTAACCGAGTCATGGCAGCTGAAGACCTGGTGGAGCGACGCTCCATCGACGTCGTCCCGGACGACGAACGGCACGGAACCGCGTTCAGTCAGTTCACCCTCTGGCTCGGCGCCAACCTCCAGATCACCGCGGTCGTCACGGGCGCACTCGCCGTCGTCTTCGGCGGCGACGTGGTGTGGTCGGTAATCGGCCTCCTGCTGGGCAATCTGCTCGGCGGCGCCGTCATGGCCCTGCACTCCGCGCAGGGCCCGAAGCTCGGTCTGCCCCAGATGATCCAGTCCCGCGCACAGTTCGGGGTGCGCGGCGCGGTCGTCCCCCTCCTCCTGGTCATCCTCATGTACGTGGGCTTCTTCGCGAGCGGCAGCGTCCTCGCCGGGCAGGCGACCGCCGAGCTCACGCACACGAACGACACCACCGGCATCATCGTCTTCGCGGTCGTCACCGCCGTGACGGCGGCGGTCGGCTACCGCGTGATCCACGTCCTGGGGCGGGTGGCCAGCGTGGTCTGCGCGCTCGCCTTCATCTACCTGGGCATCCGGCTCCTGGACCGCGTGGACCTGTCGGCGCTGCTCGGCGACGCGCACTTCGACCTGCCGATGCTCCTCCTCGCGGTGTCGCTCTCGGCATCCTGGCAACTGGCCTTCGGGCCGTATGTCGCCGACTACTCGCGCTATCTGCCGCGCACGACATCGGGGCGGGCCACGTTCTGGTGGACCCTGTCGGGATCGGCCATCGGCTCACAGTGGTCGATGACGTTCGGGGTGCTCGTGGCGGCGAGCGCGGGGAACGCCTTCCTCACGAACCAGGTCGGATACGTGGTCGGCCTGGGCGGCACGGGCCTGATCGCGTCGTTCCTGTACTTCGTGATCGCTCTCGGCAAGCTGACCATCAACGTGCTCAACACCTACGGCGGCTTCATGTCGATGGTGACCAGCGTCAGTGGATTCCGCGGCCAGAAGACTCTGTCACCGCGCGGCAGGGCCGCGTACATCGCACTGATCATGGTGGCGGGGACGGTGGTGGCGCTCCTGGGCAAGGACAGCTTCCTGACGTCCTTCAAGGACTTCCTGCTGTTCCTGCTGACGTTCTTCACGCCGTGGTCGGCGATCAACCTGGTCGACTACTACCTGATCTCACGGGAGCGGTACGACATACCGGCGCTCGTAGACCCCGAGGGCCGCTACGGCGCCTGGCGCTGGGACGCCCTCACGGTCTACGGGGTGGGTATCCTCGCCCAGCTCCCGTTCCTCGTGACGCACTTCTACACGGGCCCGCTGGCGGATCCGCTGGGCGGCGCGGACATCTCCTGGATCGTGGGCCTGGTGGTCCCTGCGGCCCTGTACTACCTGTTGGCCCGCCGCGACACGTCGCACGTCCCGGAGGAGACGCGGTACGCCCTGGCATCTCCGCAGAAGCACTGACACCGGGGACTGGCCCCCGAGGCGAGAGAGGGACAGGTCCACGGTCACGTCCAGACCGGCGCTGGGGCGGAGCCCCGTCAGCTCCGAAAGACCTGGTCTTCCTCTCGTCCGCGCTTTCGGGTTCGACGCCATCGTCATGGCTATGCGCCACTGGTCCGCAGAGACGTCACGACAGCTGTGCCGATGAGCGTCTGCGGCTGCCCCTGAGTTACCCGAGGAACGACAACCGCACCTGACGGTTGGGACTATCCATATTCGTATCCACCTTTCCGGACACAGGATCACGAGTCGTAGCGCTTGGTTACCACCATCGTCGTCCCCGCCGTCCCCGTCCCGCTGTCCCCTCTCGTCCTCGGCACGATGACCTTCGGCGACACCGCGGACCGCGCGGCGGCCGACGCGATGCTGGACGCCGCACTCGACGCGGGCATCACCGGCCTGGACACCGCCAACGGCTACGCGGGCGGCGAGAGCGAGCGCATCCTCGCCGAGCTGCTGCCCGGCCGACGCGACCAGGTGGTTCTCGCCACCAAGGCCGGCATCCCGCACCCCGACCAGGACGAGCACGCGCCGCTCTCCGCCGAGGGCCTGCGCACCGCGCTCGAAGGAAGCCTCAAGCGCCTGGGCACCGACCACGTCGACCTCTTCTACCTGCACCAGCCGGACCGCAGGACACCACTCGCCGAAACCCTGGCCACCGTCGCCGAGTTCATACAGGCGGGCAAGGTCTTCCTGCTGCCTGCCCCCGGTGTGGATGTGCATCTTCCTGTGGGTCCAGTCCCCGGTCCTGATGGTGCAGATCGGCGACATCGGCGGTGGCATCTTCCTGCTCGCGGTCGTCGTCGCGGTCTGGCGCCTGCGCTACACCGGCGTCCCGCCCCGCTTCCGCGCCAACCCCTGGCTGACCGCCGCCCTCGTCCTGAGCAGCGCTGCGATTCTCTTTCTCGGGGTGTACGCGGTGCTCGACACGCTGGGGCTCACGCCCGGCAGCTGAATGCGGCGCGAGGCACAGTGGAGGCATGATCGCGGACAACAGGAATATTCTGGCCCGGGGACGCGTGGCGACCCGGCTGCCGGCCCAGGACCTGGACCGGGCACGGCGTTTCTACGCCGAGCAGCTCGGTCTGGAGCCCGTCGACGAACGGCCCGGTGGACTGCTGTATCGGTGCGGAGACACGGAGTTCGCCCTGTTCGAGTCGACGGGAGCCGCGCCCGGCACCTTCACCCAGATGGGGTGGCAGGTCGACGACGTGGAGACGATCGTGGCGGAACTCAAACAACGCGGCGTGATGTTCGAAGAGGTCGACCTGCCCGGGTTCCGGACGAAGGACGGGATCGCCGATATCGACGGGAACTACCCGAGCAAGGGCGCACGGGGAGAACGCGCCGCCTGGTTCCGTGACAGCGAGGGAAACCTGCTGGGCATCGGCGAGCCGGTCGCCTGAACAGCGCACACCATGGTCCGGCCGACGCCCGTGCGGCCGGACCATCGCAACACGACTGATTCAACCGGAAGTTCCTGCCCACGGTTCAGGCGAAGGCGCTGAACGTCGCCTCCGGCCGGTCGCCGCGGGAGCGCAACTTCCAGGCGGCGCCCGGCTCCTTCACCCTGATCACCGGAGGGCTCGCGCACGAACCGACAGCGGGCCCGATCGCGTTCATCACCCTCATCGCCCCACAGATCGCCAAGCGGATCAGCCGCAGCAGCGGCCCCCACCTGGTTCTGTCCATGCACCTGGGCCTTCGGAGGTGAGTGAGCCGGAGGTCACCGTCTTGCCGGTTGAAGCGGGGTACGAGATCGGCCGCCTTCGGGGCGGCCTTGAGGTGGACGAGCGGCTTTGGTCTGCTGCGGCGGGCGGACGCAGACGAAGTTCCGCAGCCGCTGGCCGGCCGCGTACTGCTTGCGCTGGATGCGGGTAACGCCGTTCCCACGCCCAAGATCCGGGCCATACACAGTCCAGGATCCTGCACGGTCACTGACTGACCGGCATTTCCGCAGGTCACCCCCATGTCGGGGCTGTACCCCTAGCAGACGAAGAACCTGCTGGCAGCCTTCGCAGCCCATGCGGCAGCTTCGCACGCTGCTCGGTTGGTGCGGCCGGACTTCCCCCCAGTCGCCGTCGTCTTCGGCGGCCTGCACGCCGCTTAAGCAGTGAACTCGTGTCAGCTGGCGGCGGCGCCCACGACCGGCCCCAGCACCCGCAGCGCCCCCGGCAGCACATCCACCGTGAACCGCTCCCCCGGAGTGTGCAGTACGTCGCCGTCGTACTCGAAGACGAGGGGCTCACCGTCGGTGCGTTCCACGACAACGCTGCGGCCGCGGGCGTAGACGACGCCTTCGCGGCCGACGTGGCCGCCGTCGCGGGAGAGCCCGGGAAGTTCGGCCAGCGGGAGGGCGGAGCCGACAACGCAGACGTCGAGCAGGCCGTCGTCCATCACCGACTGCGGAAGCAGCTTGAAGCGGCCGCCGCGGTACCGGCCGCCGCCGATGTTCGCGAAGACCGTCGGGCCCTCCTGGACGACCTCGCCGTCGACCAGGACGCGGCCCGGGTACGGGGTGAAGGCGCGCAGGGAGGCAGCGACGGCCTGCTCGTAGCGGTCGCGGCCGGCGCCGCCGATGTCGCGGGCCGTGATGAGGCTCTGGGCGACGACTCCGGTGGAGGCGCCGAGCAGGGCGAGCGCGCCGGTCTCGGCCACGCGGGCCAGGTCGACGGCGCGGATGCGGGGCGTGGTGACGGCGAGTTCGAGGGCTTCCTGCCAGGGGCGGTCGGCCCAGATCTCACGGTAGAAGGAGTTGCCGGTACCGGCGGGGAGGGCGAGCAGGGCCGGGAGGTGAGCGAGCGCACCGGTGCCGGGCGCGCGGCCCTCGGTGTCCGCCGCCTCGGCCAGCCCGGAGACCACCTCGTGGGCGGTGCCGTCCCCGCCGAGCGACACGATCGCGTCGTGGCCGCCCGGGGCGAATGCCTCGGCGGCCAACTTACGGGCGTGACCAGGGTGTTCGGTCAGGGCCACCGCCACCGTACGGCCGGTCTCCAGGAAGCGGCGGCGAACGGTCTCGACCATGTCGGCCGTGTACGTACCCGAGGCCGGATTAGCGATCACCAGAACCATGTCGAGCTGCTCACTCATCGCGACGGGCACTCCAGCCAGGGTCGACGGCACGGTACGGAACTGCTGGCGGAGAGGGCAGGATTCGAACCTGCGCGGGCCGGAACCCGAACCAAGTTGCCTCGGTACCCCGTTGGGCCGCTTCGGGTACCTCTCCTCGCTCCGGCCGGTGGGCTTGCATCCGCCGCTCGGTGCACCGCATACATTTCCGCAGCCCGCTGATATCGCGCTGAGACGCACGCTTCAGCCCACTCGCAGGACGGGCGCCTTGGCTGGGCCGTGCAGAGGGCATGCAGGCGTATACGGGGGAGGTCGGGCGCGATCGCGCGGGAAGCAGTGGTTGTCCGCGCACGGGCGGTGCGGGCGGTGCGGACAGTGCGGGCGGTACTGCCGTGCACACAGGCGTGTGCTCCCGTACGGGAACGGCACCCCGCACCCGTACGGGAGCACACGCAGCCCCTACGGAAAGCCTGTCGGGGACGGCAAAAGGGCACGCCCCCGTCGGGCGCGTCCTGCAGTAGTGCCGGTTCCTCAGGCGAGGTCCGGGTCGCCGAGGCCGCGGTGGGCGAGTTCCAGGATGGCGGCCGTGACCTCGTCGAGGTCGATGGGCTCGTCGCGGCTGATCATGTCATCGAGGAGGCCGTCGGCGGCATGGAAGACCATGCGGCAGGCGAGGCGGGTGTCGCGGGCGCGGAAGGCGCCGACCAAGGTGCCACGGGCGACGAAGTCGCACATCACGTCCACCACGCGCCGGTTGGAGGCGTGACAGAGCTCCAGGGCCTTGGCGTTGGCGGAGCGGTAGACGACGCGGTGCAGGGAGGCGTTCTCGACCGCGTGCTCGACCAGGGTGCGGATCAGCCGGTCCAGGCTCGGCCACCAGGCGCCGCCCTCGTCGAGCATGACGCGGGTGTCCTGCAGGAAGCGGTCGACGTACTCCTCCCACATCGCTCCGAGCAGATGGTCCTTGGAGTCGAAGTAGAGGTAGAAGGTGCCCTTGGCGACCTCCCCCGCCTCGGCCAGCTCGGCGACCGTGGCCGCGGCGAAACCCTTCGCGCGGAAGACCTCGGTGGCGCCCTTGATCAGCGCGGCGCGGCGGTCTTCGGGGCTCAGGGTCTGGCGCTTGCGGCGCGGGCGCTTCTCGGGGGTCGTGGCTGGGCTCGCTGTCGTCGCCATGGATACGCCTCCGCTCGGGGGATCGGTCACCAATCTACCCCTCCCGCTGACTGACCGCCGGTCATTGACTGACTGACCGTCGGTCATTAGCCTGAAATGGGCCTTGCCCCTGCCTGCGGCGAGCCGTGAGCAGACACCTCGGAAATCGGCGTACACGCGGCCGGAAGACGGTCGTGATCTACACAGACATGCACAGTCACCGACAAAGAAAAAAGCAACATCGCCCGCCAGCCGGGCTTCGTCCCCCAGACCCGTCCCACAATTCTGATGTGAGGGAACACGATGACCACCGACACCACCGCTCCGGGCGGGAGGAAGGGGCTTCTGCTCGCCTTCCTCTGCTTCGGCGTGTTCATGGTCTATCTGGACGCCACGATCGTGAACGTGGCACTGCCGGACATCCAGGACGACTTGTCCGCGGACATCACCCAGCTCCAGTGGATCATCGACGCGTACACGCTGACCTTCGCGTGCCTGCTCCTGACCTCCGGCACCCTGGGCGACATTCTCGGGCGCAAGAAGATCTTCCTCGGCGGACTGATCGGCTTCACGCTCAGCTCCGTGATCTGCGCGCTGTCCGGCTCCATCGGGCTGCTGCTGGTCGGCCGCACCCTGCAGGGCGTCTGCGGATCGATCATGATCCCTGTCTCGCTGGCACTGGTCTCCGCCGCCTACACGGAGCCCGCCGCCCGCGCCAAGGCGATCGGCATCTGGGCCGGCATCGGCGGGATCGCCCTGTCGACCGGTCCGGTCCTCGGCGGCCTGCTCGTCGATCACTACGGCTGGCAGAGCATCTTCTGGGTCAACGCGCCCATCGGCATCATCGCCACCCTGGTGCTCGCGAAGCTGATGACCGAGAACCTCGCCCCGCGCGCACGCCGGCTCGACCTCGTCGGGCAGGTGCTGTTCATCGCCACCATCGCAACCGTGGCGTACGGGCTGATCGAGGGCAACAGCGAGGGCTGGAAGTCCGGGCTCATCCTCGGTTCCTTCGCCGTCTCCGCGCTTGCTCTGCTCGCCTTCGTGCTGTGGGAACTGCGCCAGCCCGACCCGATGCTGCCGCTGAAGTTCTTCCGCAGCCCGATCGTGGTGGTCGCGAGCATCGTCAACTTCCTCAGTCTGTTCGGCCTGTTCGCGGTCATCTTCCTGCTCACGCTGTACCTGCAGAACATCAACCAGCTCAGCAGCGTCGAGACCGGAGTGCGGTTCCTCGCACTGACCGTGCCGATCATGATCGCCTCGTTCGCCGCCAGCATCGTGGCCTCGAAGATCGGACCGCGGCTGCCGATCGTGATCGGCTCGGTGCTGTCCGCGAGCGGTCTGTTCGGGCTCACGGCGCTCGAAGTCGGCACCGGCTTCGGCGGGTACTGGTGGTCGCTCGCCCTTCTCGGTGCCGGTGTCTCCTTCACCGGTGCGCCCGCCACCGTCGCGCTGCTCGGCTCCGTACCGCCCGAGCAGGCCGGCACCGCCTCCGGTGTCTCGAACACCTTCCGGCAGGTTGGCGCCGTCTTCGGCGTCGCTCTCGCGGGCGCCCTGCTCCTGCAGCACCTGCGCGACGGGCTGCCGGGTGCGCTGGCGAAGACCGGCATCCCCGCCGAGGCGCAGGCCAAGTCCGTCACGCTGCTCGGCGACGGCGACCTGTCCCGCGTCGCCGCGCTGCCGTCGGCGGTCCGAGCCCCGGTGGCGGAGGCCGTCGGGCCGCTGTACGTCGAGGGCATGCACCTGGTGATGCAGGTGGCGGCCGTCAGCACGCTCGCCGGCGGGCTGTTCGCGCTGCTGTTCCTCAAGGGCAAGCCCGCCTCGGCCATCTCGGACAAGGCCGGGACGGGTGAGCCGGGCGACGGTGCCGGGCAGGACGTTCCGGCCGAGACCGCCGGACAGCACTCCTGATGTCCGACTCCGGCACGGCTGCCGTGGGACAGGACGCCTCGGGCGCCCTGTCCCACGGGCAGGCACCGGTCCAGGGGGAGTTCGCACCGACAGCCGAGCACCCCACGCAGGAGATCGCCGCCCCGTTGCCCGGCGCCGACAACGCGCCGGCCCCCGCGACTCCCTCGCAGCAGCGCACCGCGGCCACGCACCCGCAGGAGACCCTCGCCCTGCCCCCCGCCGCGGTGACCGCCCCTCACCGGCGGCCCGCACCTGCCGGCGCTGAGCCGCCCGCACCCGCGCCCACAGCGCACGCGCAAACAGCGGCGGAAGCGGACGGTCCCAGCATCATCCGCCAACTCGCTCAGTGGGGCAGCCGTCTGGACCTCGACGCCGCGCCGGAGCGGGTCGTCGCCCACCTCAAGAGCCAGATCCTCAGCCAACTCGGCGCTGCCCGCGCCGGATACGGGCATCCGCTCGGCAAGCGCATCAACCAGGCGTACGGCAGCGCGCTCCAGGACGACCCGAAACACGCCGTGCAGTCGCTGTCGATGGCCACGATCTGCCTCGACTTCGACGACACCGCGTATGCCGGGCACTTGTCCCACTCCACCGTCAACGTGCCGCTGATATACGCAAGTTCACTGGGCATCGACGGACGACGGCTGCTGACCTCCGTACTCGCCGCCAATGAGTGCGCGGCACGCATCACCGCCTCGGCGACCCTCGGGCCCTTCCGCGGCCAGACCGCCGGGCACACCCATCTCGCAGGTGCGGTGGCCGGGCGGCTGCGCGCGGAGAACGCCTCCGCGGACACCTGGGCGCACGCCCTCGGCATGGCGTTCTCGGTGCCTACGTGGAGCCTGTCGCGCGGTTTCTTCAGTACCGACGCCAAGCTGCTCGTCGCCGCGGTGCCGGTGCAGATAGGGCTGAGCGCCTGTGACGGGGCACGGTTCGGGCTCGCCGGGCCCGAGGACGTATTGGAGCATCCGCAAGGGTTCCTGCGGCAGTTCGCCGACATACCGCTGCCCGAGGAGGCGGTGAGCGGGCTCGGCAGTCTCTGGCACACCGAGACCTTCTCGTACAAGATCCATCCCGGCAGCGCCTATACGAGCGCGGCCGTGGACTGCGCGGTCGAACTGCACGGTGAGCTGGCGGGGGTTGGGCACGAGCAGATCGCCGAGGTCGTGGTGGAGGGTTCCATTTTCACCGCCGGTCTCGACCGCATCGCCCGGCAGCACCGTATCGGCCCCGACTCCAGTGTGGCCGCCCTCAACTTCTCCCTCCCCTACAACGTCGCCACCGCCCTGCTCACCGGCACGCTCCTGCCCTCCGACCTCGCACACCCCGACGTGGCCCGCCCCGAACGCTGGGACCTCGCCGCCCTGGTGCGCACCGAGCACGACCCGGCGTTCAGCCGGCACGCCCTGATGGCCACGGCCCCGCTCGGCCAGGCCCTGCGCCGCGCCGGCGAACAGGCCGAGGCCTGGGTACGGGCGATCGACGCACGGGCCGCCGAGGCGCTGCCGCCCGCCTGGCTGGAACCGGAGACCGACTTCCGCTGGGCCACGAAGAACCTCGGCGCCCGCGTGAGCGTCCGTCTTCATGACGGGCGGGTGCTGCGGGCCGAGCGCCGCAGCGCCGTCGGGGCCGCGAGCGGGGCCGACCGTGCCGATCACGCGGCGCTCGCACGGCACAAGTTCCTTGCCTGCGGCGGCGATCCGGAAGCGGCCGACCTTGTCCGCGACCTCGAATACCTGCGTCCCGAGGAGGTCCGGCGGCTGGTGACCCTGGCTCTCGCCGGAACCGACGGACGCACCGCCCGCGCACACCCCGAGACCCGGAAGGGTACATCGATGGAGACCGCAGTACTGGAAGCCGCCTATGCGGGACTGATCGCCGCCGCCACGGACGCACTCGGCCACGAGGACCCGCCCCCCGTGCAGCCGGGCGAGCACAGCGCCGACTGGACACTGGCCCATATCGCCCTCAGCGACCGGCTGTTGGCATCCACGGCGCGTCAGGTCCTCGGCTCCAGGGCGGCCGGTCTTGACAACGGCCCGGCCATGGAGCCGAAGGCCGTCGAGGAGCTGACGTCATCCGTCGGCCGCGACGTCCTCGTCGAACTCGTCCGCCGCAACGCCGCCGAACTCGTCGGCATCGTCGCGCAGATCCCGTACGAGAACCAGTCCGCGCCGGTGGCGGTGCGGCTGGTGAGCGACAAGGGCGAGGAACTGTTCGCGGGCACGGTGCCCTGGGGCGAGATCGTGCGCATGCGCGCCGAGGACCACCTTCCCGGCCACACCGCTCTGCTCCGGCGTCTTGCGCAGACGCCTCAGGCGTCGTAGAGCACAGGGAGAGTCACGGGAGAGCGCAAGGAGTCCCGGGGGGCCGGGGCTCCTTGCCGAGGGGGCAAGGGCGAAAGGGGGCGCCGCCGCACCAGGAGGAACCGAGGAACGGAGCACCGAAGTACTGCGGCACCACGCACCAGCGTGCGCGGAGGCGCAGGCCGCTGCGGCACACCCGGCTATGGGGAGCGGGGTGGCCGGTGTTCAGGAGGGGGTACAGCGGATGTTGAACCAATGGCAAGGACAAGCGACGGGGCAAGCGCAAGGCGTTCGGGGGCAGCGGGCGGAATGGGCCGGGGGGCCCGGACCTGAAACCAGACCCACCCCGGGCGAACTCACCGACCCGCAGTGCCTCAACCCCGCCGAGGGGGCAGGGCTTTTCGTGAACGCGGTGTGGCGCCGGGCCGTGGTGCTCGGGGACAGTGCGGCGGAGTCCGCCGGGATGGCGGTGGTGCCGGGCTATGCCCGCCGCTCGTGGACCGACCGCGTGGCGGCCGCGCTGCGGGATGCCGATCCGCAGCTCGCCTGCCTCAATCCGCGGGCCAGGCGGGATCTGTCGCTCTCCCAGGTACGGTCCGGCCAGCTCACCGACGCCCTGGCGTTCAGTGGTGACCTGGCCCTGTTGTCCTGCGGCGGCACCGAGTTGAGGGCGGCGACCTTCGACCCGGACGCCACCGAGATCGAGTTGAGCCGGATACTCACGTCCCTGCGCGGGGCGACGTATCAAGTGGTAGCAGTCGTCAGCCCGTTCGACCTCGCGAAGTCCGGCCACGTACCGGAGGCGCGACGCCCGGCGGTACGCGCCCGGCAGCGCCTGCTCGCCGAACGGGTGGAGGCGGTAGCCCTGCGCCACGGCTGCCTGCACATCGATCTCGCCAAGCACGAGGGCGCCGCGCCCACCGGCCTGTGGGGGACGAAGCCGGGGCGGCTCAGCAGTCGGGGTCACGCGGTGGCGGCGGCCGCCGTGGTGCGGGCGTTGGCGCGGGTGCTGAAGAAGTGAGCCGGGTGCCGGTCCGAGGCGATGGCCGCCCTCGTCTCGGACCGGCGTCCCTGACGGACTGAGCCCTCCGGCGGAAACTACTCCGTTTCCGTTCCCTGTTCATGTCATCCGGTCCCGGCACCGGCAGCGTTGGAACGAGTGGAGAGGCGCCACTGCGCTGTGCCCCCACCACCACGACTCAGAAGCAACCGGATGAAGAAGTTCGCGCCGGCGACAGCCCTGGCAGCCGCGCCACCCACAGGGGTTCTCAGTACGCTCTAGTTTTCCAGCACCGCCTTCAACCGCCCCAGCGTCGCCCGCATCCCGGCGCTGTTGGCCTCGTGCCGCACCGCCGGTTTGGTCCCTGTGAAGAACCCGAGCAGCTCGGCCGGCCTGCCCTTGCGTCCTGTGCGCAGGTCCTCCCAGTACTCGGTGACCCGGGTGGCACCCTCCTCCTCGGCGAACCGGTACCCCCACAGGGCGATCGGCAGCCCGAAGCTGGTGACGCGGAAGGCGAAGTCCCGCCCCTCCTCGGCCCGTACGACCCGGCAGTCCGTGAACCACAGCCACAGGCCCTTGCGGTTGAAGCCGGTGAACTTGGTGCCGACGGTGACGGGCACGCGGCCGTGCACCCAGACCACGCGGCACTCCGGTGAGAATGTCCCCATACGGCGGACATCGCTGATGGCGCGGTAGGCGAGGCCCGGCGAGGTGTGCACGAGCACGCTCTCCTCGACCTGCCATCTGCGTACGCCGGACTCGCCCTGCACGGCATCCTGTTCCGTCATGAACTCGGTCTCCTGGTCGCCCGCCAGCGAGCGCCTCTCCGTCAAGGCCCCGCCGGTCTCCGGGGCCTTGACGGATTGTCAGACCCTGCTCTCACGCCTTGCTGAACACGAGCACGGCGTTCTGCCCGCCGAACCCGAAGGAGTTGCTGACGGCGACCTCGACCGTCAGGTCCCGGCCCGCCTTGGCCACCACGTCGACCTCGACCTCGGGGTCGAGGCATTCCAGGTTTGCCGTCGGCGGAACGTGACCGTCCTCGATCGTGAGCACCGTCGCCACGGCCTCGATCGCCCCCGCGGCTCCGAGAGCGTGACCGACCACCCCCTTGATGGAGGTTACCGCCGGGTGGTCCCCGATGACCCGGCGAATCATCCGGGCCTCGGCGACGTCGTTGAGCGGGGTGGACGTGCCGTGCGCGTTGACGTGATCGACATCGGCGGGGCCCAGCCCGGCGTCCGACAGAGCGTTGCGTACAGCGAGTTCGGCGCCGGTGCCCTTCGGATCGGGCGCCGTGGCGTGGTGAGCGTCGGCCGAGGCACCGAAACCGCTGACGAACGCGCGGATACGGGCACCGCGGGCCTTCGCGTGCTCGGTGCGTTCCAGGACGAGGACGGCGGCGCCCTCGGCGGGGACGAAGCCGTCTCGGTCGGCGTCGAAGGGGCGGGAGGCCGTGCTCGGTGCCTTCCGGCGCTTGGAAAGGGCTCCCATCTGGCTGAAGCCGGACACGATCGAGGGTACGAGGCAGGCCTCGGTGCCGCCGGTCACGACGACGTCGCACTGGCCGCTGCGCAGCAGCTCGCGCGCCATGCCGACGGCGGTGGTGCCGGAGGCACAGGCCGTCGCCGTCACGAAGTTGGGGCCGCGGGCCCCGCACTCCATCGCCACATAGCCGGCGGACATGTTGAGGGACAGCATCGGGATCAGCAGCGGCGAGACCTTCAACGGGCCCTCGTCGCGCAGCACGTTGTGCTGCTTCTCCCAGGTGGCGGCGCCGCCGATGCCGTTGCCAAGGACGACGCCCACCCGGGCGCCGTCCCACGTCGACGGGTCAAGACCGGCGTCCGCGAGGGCCTCGGCGGCGGCCGCGATGGCGAACTGGCTGCTGCGGTCCAGGCGCCAGACCTTGCGCCTGCCGACCGCCTTGGCCGGGTCGAAGGCGGGCACGGCGCAGCCGAAGTCGGCGGGTGTGCCCTCGAGAGCGGGGACAAGGCCGGCGGCCGTGCTCTCTCCGGCGCGGATGCGCTCCCAGGCCGTCCGGGCACCGATCCCCGCGGAGCTCACCATCCCGACCCCGGTGACGGCGGCGTCGAAGCGGGAGGTGGCTGCCATCAGACGGTCACTCCCTTTGCCGCGATGACCTCCGCGGCCTGGGAGATGGTGTCCTGGGCGCTGATGTCCTCGTCGTTCACCGGCACTCCGAACTCCTCCTGAGCGGCCAGGGACAGTTCGACCAGGGCCAGCGAGTCCAGTTCCAGGTCGCTGAAGGTCTGGTCGGGGGTGATCTCGTCGGCCTCGAGACCGAATCCGGTCTGAAGCAGCTTGACCATACGGTTGTAGACGTCGCTCATGACGAAAGCTCCCTTTGTTCTCGGTTGTTCGCAGGTGTGTGACGGATGTCCGCGTGTGGTGCGGACGGTGCGTTTCCAGCCGGTGGCGCGTTTCGTATGCCGACGGCGCAAGCGTGCGGCGTGGCGGTGGATGTCGTACGGATGGCGGATTTCGTACGGGCTCGGGTACCGCGGGATGCGGCCACGCCGGATCCGGGGCGGGCCTGTCTCAGGCGGCTTCGACGTCGGGCCAGCTCAGGGTGCAGGCGCCCCAGGTCAGCCCGCCGCCGAAGGCGGTCATGAGGACGCGGTCGCCCGGGTGCAGGGCGCCGGACTGCGCCGCGTCACCGAGGGCAAGCGGGATGGAAGCGGCGGCGGTGTTGCCGACGCGGTCGATGTTGACGAAGCAGTCCTCACGCGGGACGCCGAGCCGGTCGGCGACGGCGTGCAGGATCCGCAGATTGGCCTGGTGGGCGACGACCAGGTCCGGACGGTCGCCGGGCCACCCGGTGCGGGCGAGGACACGGTGCGCCGACTCGGCCATCCGCTCGACGGCATTGCGGAAGACCGCCTTGCCGCTCATCCGGAAGTACGGGTCGGCCTCGTCCCCGGCCGTGGCGTACGGGAGGCGCGAACCACCCGTCCGTACGGTGATCAGGTCGCTGCCGTTGCCGTCGCTGCCGAGGTCGAACGCGCTCAGTGCCCCCGGCTCTTCGGGGTTCCCGGCCCGCAGAACCACCGCTCCGGCGCCGTCGCCGAAGATGGCCCGCCCCGAACGGTCCTCGGGGTCGAGGATGCGGGAGAACGTCTCCGCGCCGATCACCAGAACGCGGTCGGCCGTCTGCGCTGCGATGAGCCCCGCGCCGGCGGCGAGCCCGTAGAGGAAGCCGGTGCACACCGCCCCCACGTCGAACGCCGGCACCGTGCCGAGCCCGAGCCGCGCGGCCACCAGGGGCGCCGTCGCCGGGCAGGGCCGGTCCGGAGTGGTCGTGGCCACGATGACGGCGTCCACCCGGTCGCTGCCCGCCGATTTCAGCGCCCGCCCGCCCGCCTCGACCCCGAGATCGCTCGTCGCGGTCGAGGGGTCGGCGATGTGGCGCTGCCCGATGCCGGTGCGGCTGCGGATCCATTCGTCGGAGGTGTCGACGAGCCGGGACAGTTCCTCGTTGGTGAGCACGTACGGGGGCACCCAGGTGCCGAGGCCGCACAG
Source organism: Streptomyces sp. NPDC057136 (assembly GCF_042670885.1). Classification (NCBI taxonomy): domain Bacteria; kingdom Bacillati; phylum Actinomycetota; class Actinomycetes; order Kitasatosporales; family Streptomycetaceae; genus Streptomyces; species Streptomyces sp. NPDC057136. The sequence continues at coordinate 218,776 of NZ_JBHUUV010000007.1, read as the reverse complement.
AACGGATGCCCGGCCGAAGGGGGCCCGGCCGCCCGCGCCCCTGCTGACGGATTCCCCGTCTCCCGCTGCCACGCCGCCCACTCCCCCGCCTCCGGCCGGATCGCTCATGACGCCCCGCTCTCCAGTTCGGCCACCTCGTCGCTGACCTGGTCGAGATAGTGGGCCACCTCCGCGTACGACTGCACGATCCCCACCTCCACGTACGGCAGGCCACTGCGCAGGCAGAAGTCCTTCACGAGGGGCTGCGCCTTGCGCAAATTCGTGCGTGGCATGGACGGGAACAGGTGGTGCTCGATCTGGTAGTTGAGACCGCCGTAGAAGAAGTCGCTGAACCGGCTCGGCTTGATGTTGCGGGAGGTGGTCACCTGCCGCGTCAGCCAGTCCAGGTCCTCCTTCTGGCCGTCGCGCACTGGCAGTCCCTTGTGGTTCGGGGCGAACATCAGGCCCATGTAGATCCCGAACAGGGCCTGGTGGACGACCAGGAAGGCCACTGCCTTGCCGGGCGGGAGCACATAGAACAGCGCGGCGACATAGGCGACCAAGTGCAGTGTGATGACGGTCAGTTCGGCGCGCTTGTACTTGGTGATGGCGCCCTTGCTCGCGGCGACGTAGCCCGAGAGGTGCAGGCGCAGGCCCTCCATCATGATCAGGACGAAGAACATCCAGGACTGGTGGCGGACCACGAAGCGCTGGAAGGGCGTGGTGCGCTTGCGGCGGTCCCCCGCCTCGAAGATGACCTGGCGGCGCAGGATGTCCGGGTCCAACGAGAGGTGGTTGGGGAAGTTGTGGTGGGCAGTGTGGTGCTTGACCCACCAGCCGAAGCTGACGCCGGTCAGCAGGTTGCCGTGGAAGTAGCCGATCGCGTTGCTGCCATCGCGGGTCCGCACGATCTGGCGGTGCCCGGCGTCATGCCCGACGAGGGCGGTCTGGCCGAACATCAGGGCCAGGCAGGCGGCCACCGCGAGCTGCCACCACGAGTCACCGAGCAGGGCGAAGGCGGTCCATCCGGCGCACAGGAGCAGGAAGTTGAGAGTGATCTTGTATACGTACCAGCCCGGGCGGGTGTCCATCAGCCCGGCTTCCTTGACCAGCCGGGTGACCTCATCCAGCGTGCCGGCGCCGGGTGCGCCTCGTTCTTCGACGGTGGTCATATCGCTTCCTCCAGGCCCATGTAGACCAGCCGCTTCTGCTGCATGGACTCGGCCCACTCGTGCGCGGTGCGCACCCGCTCCTCGACAGTGGTGTCCACCAGCCGGCGGCCGGGCCAGATCTCGTAGTCGCCGACCAGGTCGGCGTGCTGGTCCAGGCCCTCCTGGAAGAGGGCCTCACGGCGCAGCACCATGTCCGCCGCGGGCAGCGAGTCCCACAACTTCCGGCCGCGCGTGATGAGCTCGATGACGCGTGGCTTGTCCTCGGGGTGCTTCTGGAGGTGCTCGCGGGCGATGGAGCTGCCCACCGTGAGGTGGCGGATCTCGTCGATACCGGCGCCGCGTTCGACGTCGGCGGCGGCCGGGTCGAAGATGCGCCACTTGAGCTCGCTGAGCTGCGCGGCGGGGGCGAGCACACCTTCGACGAGGATCGTGAGGACCACTACGCCGCCGATGAAGTCGCCCTGATCGCGAAGGACTTCGAGGCCGAGGGTCTCCAACGGGACCAGCACGGCGTCGCGGTCTGCGGCGGCCAGCTTCTCGATGACGTCGAAGAGTTCGGGCTCGGCGACCCCGAGGCTCAGCAGATGACTGCGGAAGACCATCGCGTGCCGGGCCTCGTCGATCAGCTGGGTGGCGTAGAACTCCATCGAGTCGTTGTCGGGGGCGAGGGCCACCATGTACCCCAGTGCGCGGGTGGCCTTCTCCTCGGCGATGGTGCGGAAGGCGAGTTCCTGGGTGAGCGCCTGGTTCAGCGGCCCGGGACGGCTCGTGACCTCGAGCGGCACCACGCTCTCGTCGTGGCCGAGGACCTTGCCGCGCAGGGTGCCCTGGGGCACTGCTCCGAACCAGTACTGCAAGTTGCAGGAGGCAGCGGTGAGTTCGAGGGTGCTCGCGCCGTCTACGAGGGTCGGGGCGCGGTCCCAGTCGGCCTCGGCGGGAATCGGGGTGGTGGTCATCGGGGGCTCCTGGTGTCGTCGTCGGTCGGGGCGGCGGCCGCGTCGGGTGCGGACGGGGCGCGCGCGGGCGGAACCCGGTGCAGGGTTCCGGCGAAATTGAGCAGCGGCGCGGCGGCGTTGCCCAGGCGGGCGGACGTCACACGGGCGAGGATCAGTTCGTGGTCGCCGGCCGCGACCGTCCGCTCCACCCGGCACTCCAGCCAGCCGACGGCGCCGCCGAGCAGCGGGACCCCGTCGGCGGTGCGGCCGTCCCAGACGTCGAGGCCCGGTCCGTCCAGGCCCTCGCCCCGGTCGGGGCGCGCGAAGTGCCGGGCCAGCGATTCCTGGAGGTCGGAGAGGGCGTTGACCACGAAGGTCTTGGCACCGAGCAGGGCGGTCAGGCCGCGGCTGCCCCGGCGCAGGGCCACCGAGACCATCGGCGGCTTCATCGAGGCGAGCGTGAGGGTGCTCACGGTCACGCCGTGGGTGCTCTCGTCCCCGCCGCAGGTCAGTACGGTCACCCCGGTGGCGAACTCCCGTGTGGTGGCGCCGGCGGTGGCCGTCCGGCTGCCGTCGGGCCACGCGGCAACGAGGGTACGGGTGTCTGCCGGGCTCATGTCGTCCTCGCGTCGAGCTGCTCGATGACCCGGCCCGGGTCGGTGGCGGAGGCGGCGAACTCGTTCCGGAAGCGCTGGAAGGCCGGGTGGGTGACGGGCTCGAAGTCGAGGCCGAAGGGCTTGAGGAAGTTACCGAACAGCGCTCGGTCGCCGAAGAGATGGATCGGCAGGACGAGCAGCGCCCACTCGGCGCCCAAGAGCCAGATCCAGGCCAGCAGCACGATGGTCTGCGTGGCCAGGCTGTGCATCGTGTTGTAGAGGACGTAGTAGACCTTGGAGATCTGCTTGTCGCGGCTGCGGTGGTAGGCGATCGCGCCGGGCAGGTAGCCGATGAGGTCGATGTAGAGGAAGAGGGCGACGGCCGGCAGCCAGCGCACGTCGGTGAGGTGGGTGAAGAAGAAGCCGAGGGCGACGGCGAGGCCGACCGCGTACTCGAGCCGGATCAGCCGGTAGGTGACGGGCGTCTCGAAGATGTTCTTGGCATCCATCAGCCGGTCCCCGCCGTCATCGCCGGGGCCTGCGCCTGCGCCTGCTCCTGTTCCGCCTCCTGGGCACGCATCTCCTGCGCCCGTTCGCGAGCGATCTCGACGGCGCGTACGAGGGCTTCGTCGCCCTCGACCTCGGCCTTGCCGAAGAGGCTGCTGACGACGAGGCCGATGGTCTCGCGGAACACCCGCTCGGCGACCGGGTCGAGGATGCCGGCGAGGGAGGGGATGCCGAAGTCGAACTCGGTGTAGAAGTCGATCAGACTGTCGTCGCCGTCCGCTCGGACCTGCCATGTACCGGTGAACGCGGCGAAGTCGCCGTCGATTTGAGTGAAGGCGATGGCGAGGTTCGCGCGGTCGAAGGTGTCCGTCTCACTCCAGCGCAGGATGCCGTTGCGGAAGTACACCTCCCAGTCGCTGTGTCCCTCCTCGTCGCCCGTGCTCTGAAGGACAGTCACGGAGCGGACGACGGGGGAGAACCCGGGGTATGTGGCGAAGTCCTTGACGCGGTCGAACGCCTCGCCGGGCTCGACGGCGACCGCGCGGATAGTCACCTGTGCGCTGCGCATGGTCAGACGCCTCCTGAAGTCGGTGTGTAGCGGGCTGCCTGTGCCCGGCAGGCGCGGTCCATCGCCTCGCACAGAAAGTCCACGTCCGCCGGCTGGAGCACGGCGGGCGGGGTGAGGCGCAGGACCAGATGGGAGTTGAGCGAGTGGTTGGCGATCACGCCCTGCTGGATCAGCTCGATGAGCAGGTCTCCGGCGGGTCCCGGCTCGGCGAATTCGATGCCGAGCATCAGCCCTCGGCCGCGGACCTCACGGACCGCATCGCCGAAGTGGCGGGTGACCACGGAGCGCACTTCGGTGAGGATCTGCTCGCCGAGGACCTTGGAGCGGGTGACGAGGTCGTCTTCCTGGATGGCCTCGATGGCCCCGCGGGCGGCGGCCATGGCGAGCGGTGCGCCGGAGAACGTGGAGGTGTGCAGGTACGGGTCCTGGTCGAAGGCGGTGAAGGCCTCCGGGGTGGCGACGACCGCCGACACCGGGACGACGCCGCCGCTGAGCCCCTTGCCAACGAGCAGCACGTCGGGCACCACACCCTCGGCGTCGGCGCCCCACCAGGTACCCAGGCGGCCGAGGCCGGTCTGGATCTCGTCGAGGACGAACAGCGCACCGAACTCCCGGCACAGGTCCGAAACTTGCCGCAGATACCCAATCGGCGGGATGACCACCCCGGCCTCGCCCTGCACCGGTTCCACGAACACGCAGCCCTCGCCGGGGATCTGCGCGAGCACCGCACGCAGCGCCTCGGCATCCCCGTAGGGCACATGGGAAGTGCCCGGGAGCAGCGGCCGGAAGGGGTCCTGGAACAGGCTCTTGCCGGTGAGGGACAGGGCGCCCATGGTCTTGCCGTGGTAGCCGCCGTCCGTGGCGACGAGGCGCGTCCTGCCCCGGGTGCGGGCGAGTTTGATCGCGGTCTCCACGGCCTCGGCGCCCGAGCTCGCGAAGTGCACCCGGCTGAGTCCCTCGGGCACCACGGACACCAGCGCGTCGGCGGCCAGTGCCGCCTGCGGCTCCAGGAAGATCCGGGTGGCGACGGGGTGCGTGTGCAGCTGCTCGGCGACGCGGCGGACGACGGTGGGGTGGCGGGCTCCGGTCAGGAAGACCCCGTACCCCCCGCAGTTGAGGAAGCTCCGGCCGTCACTGGTGTGCACGCGGGCGCCCTCGGAGGCGACCTCGACGTGGCCGCCGAACAACTCGCCGAGGGTGGCGCGGCCCTTGCTGAGGCGGCTGCGGTACAGGCGGCCGAGCTCGTGGCGGTCGGGGATGTCCCCGGCGACGGCCGGCTTGATCGGTGCGCTCGTCATGTCCGTACGCCCTTCAGGCCAGCCGCAGCGGCTTGCCCGCCACGTGCTCGAGGAAGGGACCGTGGAAGCTGGCGCGGGACGGCGGGTGGAAGGTCAGACCGTGCGAGACCGCGGCGAGGTAGGCCACGTCGGGCGAGCCGATGAAGGCCATACCGCCGAGCATCTCCACCGCCGTGTTGACGGTTTCGCCGAGCGCGTCCTGCACGGCGTAGCGGGCCACGAGGGTCTTCGCGAGGGCGTCGTTGGCGCGCTCGCCGTCCCTCACCATCCGGCCGACGCCATCGAGGAGCAGGCCCGCCGTCTCCAGCTTCGCGATCAGGTTCGCGCGGTCCGACTCGCTGCCACGGCGCGTCGTGTACAGCCGCTCGACCAGCGCCGAGACCATGCCCAAGTAGCAGGCGGAAATGAGGAGTTCGAACCAGATGAAACCGACGGTCTGCAGCTCGTCGAGCTCACCGGCCGCGCCGAGTTCGGTCCGCATGATGAGCTGCTCGTCGACGAGCACGTCCGTCAGCCGCACCTCGTGGCTCTCCGCGCCGGCCAGCGCCCAGCTCTGCCAGAACGGGTGGGTACTGATGCCCTCCGTCTGGTGCGGCACCAGCAGGACAGCCATCTCGGAGCCGCCGTCCGCGGTGGGCAGCGCCACGCTCGCGGTCAGCAGGTCCATCGACTGCGAGAGACTGCACGGCTTCTTCGACCCGTTGATGACGAAGCCGCCCTCGGCCGCCGTCGCCGTCATCGTCGGCGTGAGGATGCCCTGCGAGGGCTTTCCCTCGGCGAAGCCGGAGGCCACCAGCAGGTTCTGTTCGGCGATGCCCTCCAGCAGCGCCCACTCCATGCCGCTGCTCTTGATGCTGTCGGCGAGCGTGAAGAGCGTGGCTACGGAGAAGTGGTGCATCGTCGTCGCGACGGCGAGCGACGGCGACACGGCGGCCAGGGCACGCACCACCCCCAGCGCCTGCAACGGGTCGGCGCCCGCGCCCTGGTACTCCTTGGGGATCACCAGCCCCGGGCCCTTGGCTGTGCGGAAGTGGGTGAGGCCCGGGCTCCCCGGCTTCTCCAGGTCGGCCAGGGGAATGTCGTCGAGGTTCTTCAGCAGGCCGGGGAGAAAGCTCTCACAGATCTCCCGGGCCGCATCCATTGAACGCATGTGCTTCCTCGGTTTCGGGTCCGTTGTCGCGGGCGGGTGTCACGGGTCGGTGCCGGGTGCGGGTGCGTACGCGGAGGTACGGGCCGCCGGGATCGGGCGGCCGGGCAGTGCACGGAGGTCCGGCCGGCCGCGGGCGGGGCAGCCCGGGGAACGGGTCGCGGCCGCTGAGAGTAAACCGGCCACGGCCACGGGAGATCTGCGGGAACGGGCCTGCCGCTACGGCTGCTGGTGCCGCTGGTGCTGCCGCTACTGGGACTTGCCGCCGCCGAAGACGGCTTCGCGTGGGCGCAGACCCTGGGCGGCGACGCTGACTCCCTGGACGTGGGAGGTGCGCAGGATCGGGTAGTTGGCCTCGCCGAACACGCCGCCCGTCAGACCGGTACCGCCGTGGGTCGGGAGGTAGGGCAGGAATCCGATGTGCGAGTCGTTGACCTTCAGCAGCCCGCCCTTGGTGACACGGGAGGTGAACCGGTCGATCACCGCACGGTCGTCCGCCCACAGGGAGTTGCGCAGCCCGTACTCGTTGGTGTTCACCCAGTCGATGAACCGTTCGAGGAGTTCGTCGTCCTCCCCGTCGGCGCGTTCGGCGACGACCACGGGCAGCAGCGGGAAGAACGTCTCGTGCCGCACCGCCCGTACCTCGCGCGCCCGGTCGAGACCGCGGACGAGGACGACCGTGGGTTCGAGGAAGATGCCCGAGGAGTCCCGGGTGCCGTCGAGTTGCATGGCGTGGCCGCCGCAGACGAGTTCCGCACCCGAGGTGAGGGCGTCGTCCAGGCAGGAGAAGAACTTCTCGTTGCGCAGCACCGGGGTGAGGAGCACGCCCTCGTCGCCGGCGTGGCCCGGCCTCACCAGGGCTGCTTGGCGGGCGAGTTCGGCGGTCAGCGGTCCGGCGATGTCGGGGTGGGCGATTACCTGGTTCGGGATCATGCACAGCTGCCCGGAGCCGTAGAAGCTCTCGGTGAGCGCCTCGGCGGCGAGGCTGACGTCCGCGTCCTTCCAGACCACCACCACGTCGTTGCCCGCGAGTTCGAGGATCGGCTTCTTGCCGGCGGCGACGCAGCGCTCCTGGAAGCGGATGCCGTTCTCGCTGCTGCCGAAGTACATGATGTCGTCGACGTGCGGGCTGTCCAGCCAGGCGTTCAGCATGGGCGCCGGGTCGCCGCAGACCACGGAGAGGGTGCCGGGCGGTGCCCCGACCTCCTCCAGGACCGGTGCCACGACCTCGTGCAGCACATACATCACGCCGAGCGGTGCGCTGCGCGGGGCCCGTACGACCAGGGCGTTGCCCGCGAAGATTGAGGTGACACCGAGCAGCGCGCTCGAAAGGGGCGCGTTCTGCGGCGGGTTGAGGCAGACGACACCGTCCGGCTGCCTGCGCACGGAGATCTCGCGGGCGCCGTGCCGGAACTCCTGCAGCATCTGCGAACGGTAGAAACCGAGCGACTCGGGGCCGAAGCACTCCAGCATGCCGGACACCTGCCAGCGGGCCAGCGCCAGCGGGTGACCCTCCTTCACCAGGATCCGGGTGATCTCCTCGGCCCGCTCCGCCAGCCGCTCGTGCAGCAGCGTGCCGACCTGGTCCAGGCGTACGTCCAGCGAGACGGCGGACCACTCGCGGGTGGCCCGCGCGGCGGCCTGGAGTGCGTACTCGATCGTCTCGCGGTCCGCCTTCGCGATCCGGCCGACGATCGTGGGCGGCAGCTGCCCGCCGGTGATCCTGCCCTGTTCCAGCTTCCTCTTCAGGGTCAGACTGGCGAACGCGTCGTCGAGCAGCGCTGCCGCGTCCAGTACATAGACCCATTCCGCACTCGGGATGCTCTTTCCGTCGACATAGGAGAGATACGTCGATGCCCCAGAGGCGAGGACGACATCTTCCTGAGATTGCGGAGAACCCCCCGCCATTTGCGTGCCGTTCACGCGATCCCCGCTTTCTTTCTGCGCGTCGAACATCCGGCAGATTTCCTCCGGCTGCTCTCAGTAATGTTCCAGCGCGGGCTGAGAAGGATCTGAGACGGCTCGGAGACGGCGGGTTCAGGGGCATCGAAGCAGGGCGCAGGACCATGTGGCGGGACAGGTGACAGAAAATCCTGCGATTCTGCGTCTCCACCGCCCCGCATTCCCCCGGATGCCGGGAAACCGGACGCAGTACGTGTCCGGGCGACAGGGGAACGACATGTCAACGACTGAGGATTCAGTAGCTTTCGACTCCGTTGTGCAGCCGCTGCGGAAGTACGCCGAGAACCCGAGCGCCTTCCTGGCGCTGAACACCGGCAGCGAATACTTCAGCGCGCCCGGCACGGAGGGCGTCATCGCGTACCGTACGGCGGGCCGTTATCTGGTCCAGTTCGGCGGCGCGTTCGGTCCCGAGGGCGAACAGGAGAAGCTCCTGACGGAATTTCTCGGTTTTGCGCGACACAAGCGGCGCAAAGTCTGCGCGATCCAGCTCCAGCGATCCGACGCCGATCTTTACGCACGCTGCGGCTTCACCGTGAACCAGGTCGGGTCCTCGTTCTCTTTGCACCTTCCCGAGTTCACGCTCAAGGGCTCGAAGTTCGTGAAACTGCGCAACAAGATCTCGCGCGCGAAGCGCAGCGGCCTCGAAGTCGCGGAGGTCGCCTTTGACCACGTCGCCGCCGAGGTCGCGGCCCTCGACCAGAAATGGCTGCGCGGCAAGGGCAAGCACGTCAAGGAGATCGAGTTCCTGGTCGGGCAGTGCGGTGGCCGGGCGCAGAGCGAGCGCCGGCTGTTCGTCGGCAGCATGGGGGGCGCGATCGTCGCGTACATCTCGTACTCCCCCGCCTACGGCTCCCGGGCCGGCTGGCTGCACGACCTCAGCCGCCGCCACCCCGAGGTGTCCCCCGGGGTGATGGAGGCCATCAACGCGCACGCCATCGACACCTTCCGGTCCGAGAACGCCGAGTGGCTCCACTTCGGTTTCACCCCGTTCACGCGCCTCGCCCCCGGCAACGAGGTGTCCGCGGCCAGCTCCGTGACCGGCTGGTTCATGCGCTTCCTCGCGGACCACGGCGAGGCGGTCTACCCGGCGGCAACACAGCTCGCGTACAAGGAGAAATGGGCGCCGCAGCTGGTGCTGCCCGAGTATCTGGCCTTCCACGGCCGGGCGCGGTTCGGGGCAATCTGGCAGATCCTGCGGGTGACAAAGTCCGTCTGAGTCCGTCCGGGCACGGCCGCGTACTACGCCGACCGCCCCTCCGCGCGCTGCCGGGGGCGGTCGGGGCACCCTGTCAGAGCCGTACGGGGTCCTGGCGCAGGATCTCGTGGAACCTCGCCTGCAGTGCGTGCCCCGGTTCGAGGCCCAGGCCATGGGAGAGCCGCTGTCGGGTGCGGTGGTAGGCGTCGAGCGCCTCGGCCTGCCGGCCCGAGCTGTACAGAGCGGTGATCAACTGCTCGCAGAAACGCTCCCTCAGTGGGTACTGCGCGTGGAGCTGCTCCAGCTCGGTGACGATACTGCGGTGCAACCCCAGCGCGAACCGGGCGTCGAAAAGCTGCTCGTAGGCCGTCAGCCGGGTCTCGGTGAGCCTGGTGTAGGCCATCCGGCAGAGCATGCCGTGGCCCGCGTCGAGGAGGGCGGGGCCGCGCCACAGGCCAAGCCCCTCGGTGAGCAGGGTGACCGCCTCGGCCGGGTCGGATGCCCGGAGTGCCGCCGCCCTGCGCACGAGATCGCAGAACAGGGAGGCGTCGATGTCGCTCTCCGGGAGCGAGAGCATGTAGCTGAAATTCGAGGTTCCGATGAGATCCCGCAGATCGTCCCTTCCGGTACGCGCTGCAAGAATTCTGCGTAATCGTGCTATGTGGCCGTGCAGCGAATTCTCGGCATTGCGCGGCGGATTCTCTCCCCAGAGTTCGTCGATGAGATCGTTGCGTGAGACGGGCCGGTTCGGACTCAGGGCGAGAGTGGCAACAATGGCGCGCAGCTTCTCCCCCGGAATCTGCAGCGAGACGTGCTCGTCCGCCAATTCCTGTGAACCGAGCAGATAAATCTTCATTTCGCTCCCACATCTGAGCACGGAGTGCAGCATTCCGCAGAAACGGGACAGCGTCCCTCCACGGCGATGCATGCAGGGAAAATTTCGGCGCCGACAATGCGGAACCGAGGAGACGACCGGGCCCGACAGCCCTGGTCCAGGGATCAAGAAACCCGAGGATCAGGCGCAGGCATAACGGAGCGAATGAAGAACAGAACAACACCCGCCAGAGAAGACGACCCCCCAGGAACGCCCGAACCGATGATGTTTGTCTCGCACTTCAAGACACCTTCCGCACCGCCGCGAACGGCCGTGATTACCCCCCGTACTAAGCATGGCTGAAGGCTAATTCCCACCCCTTGACCGGTCAACTTCCACGCGGGGTCGGCAGGTTGCCCAAACCTGCCCCGCCCCGGACGCATGCATTCCGTACCGGGCAAAGCGGAGGAAAAAACCGCAGGTGGGAATCACCCAATGGCGGGGATGATCGAAGCACGGACAGCCCCACCCCTGACAACCCCTGTGATGTACGTCATGTCGGCTCGGAGGAACCAAGGCGCTGACGCGGAGACCCGGACACCCGCAGCGCCGGTGAAACCCGGACCCCCGGTGTACCCAGCAACCAGGGTCGACGTAGTCGTCTGATGACCGGTTCTTGGTGATCGGCGGGGGTCTGAAAGCAGGTCAGGCACGGTTTCCAAGATCATGGAGTTCTTTCTTGTGCAAGGTGCTCGGCGGCAACACCAGCGTCAGCCACCTCGCCTCGATCGCCGGCGCGAAGCACGGGACCACGTACGCGAGCGCCTGCCTGATCTACACCACGTGTCAGCAGATGTACCCGGGCTCGTCGTTCATCTCCCAGATCACCTCTGGCGACGAGACGCCGGGCACCACCAAGTACGCCACCTGGTACTCGGCATGCGACGGCATCATCCTCCCGTACACCAGCACCAAGCTGGATGGCGCGACGAACAACAACGTGGCCTGCCAGACCCACATCGGGTACCTGACGGACACGATCGTGCTCGGCCAGATCGCGAACTTCGTCGCGTCCTGACCCGCCGGCGGACCGGGGCGCCCACGAGGCAGCCCGCCCCGCAGCCACGAGCCCCGTACCCGGCATCACGGCTGTCGGGTACGGGGCTCGTGGCTGCGGGGCGGCCGCCCGGCTGAGCGGAAGGCCGCTCTTCACGGAGCGGCCGGGCCGATGCGGCTCACCGGCCACGGGGGGCGGTCACGGGTTTCCGCGGCGAAATCGGTCATTCTCCTAGGTGACGCCGGTAGCTCGGCCGTCGAGAAGGTCGGCCGTCCAGAGAGGTGCTCGTGGATGAACAGCGCGGGAATGACGCGTGCAGGGGTGATGGCGGAGCTGATTTCCGGGAGCCATCTGATGACCCTGGAGCAGTTGCCGGACGCGGTGGCGTCGCGTGCCGCCCGGGTGGGCTGGCCCCGTGTGCTGATCTATCTGGCTGATCTCCAGCAGGAACAGTTGTATCTGCTGACCGCCCGTGCCGGTGCTGATCCCGGTGATCCCGACGCGCAGCCTTCGTGCTCCGTGGAAGGGACCGTGGCGGGGCGGGCGTTCCAGCTGGGACGGATCCTTCCGGCCTCGGCCGCCACGCAGGGCGAGTGGTGGGTCCCCCTGCTGGACGGCGCCGAACGTCTGGGGGTACTCCGGGTCGGTGTCCCCGGGGCACCGGTGGAGGTGGACCAGGATCTGAACGTTCTCGCCGGACTGATCGCTCTCCTCCTTGTGAGCAAGCGTGAAGCGAGCGACTCGTACTCCCAGCTGGTCCGCCGCCGGAAGATGAAGGTGGCCGCCGAGATGGAGTGGCAGTTGATGCCGCCGCGAACCTTCGCCACCGACCGGGTCCTGGTCAGCGCGATCATGGAACCGGCATACCAGGTCAGCGGAGACGCCTTCGACTACGCCCTGGCCGATGAGACCCTGCATCTTTCGATCTTCGACGCCATGGGGCACGACACGGCCGCCGGACTGACCGCGAATCTCGCGCTGGCCGCAGCCCGCAACCGGCGCCGTCAGGGCGCCGATCTCCTGCAGACCGCGGAGGGCGTCGAAGAGACCTTGACCGAGCAGTTCGCCGGCCGCCGGTACGCCACGAGCCTCCTGGCCGAACTGCACCTGCCCACGGGCGTGCTGACCTGGACGAACTACGGCCACCATCCCCCGGTCGTCATCCGCGGCAACAGGACCGTCGTGCACCTGTCCTGCCCGCCGGCTCCTCCCATGGGAACAGGGCTGGGCCTGCCCGGCACCCTGCGCCGCGACCAGTTGGAGCCCGGGGACCGCCTGCTGCTCTACACGGACGGCATCACCGAGGCGCGGAACCAGGACGGGCAGGAGTTCGGCCTCGACCGGCTGATCGACTTCCTCGTCCGCCACCACGCCGACGGCCTCCCCGTGCCGGAGACCCTGCGACGGCTGATCAGACACCATCTGGACTATCACCACGGCCGCCTCAACGACGACGCCACCGTCATGCTGGTGGAGTGGCACGGCCCGACCCCGTTCCGGCCCCAACAGCTGAAGGCGTTGGTCGGCCTGCCCGCGTCCGCCGAGAATCTCTGAAACAGGCTCACCGGCACGCGACCCGGTGCGGTCACGAGGCACGCCGCCGGACACCCGGGAAGTGGCCGGGGGACTGGCGGAGCCGGCCTCCCGGGACGCCCTGCCGGCCGCGGCGGCCGGTTCCGTGCGGGATTCCCGGCACGACCGCGGCCGACGGCCCCGGACACCCCGCACGCCCACGCTCGCGGCGAACCCGGCACAGGACGCCGGCGCGAGCCTCGTATTCGACCTGCTCCGCACGCTGTAGAGCACATCCGGCGGTTGCGTCGACGCGTTGGCATTCAGCCCCGACGGCCGGGCCCTCGCCACCAGCCACAGCCACTCGGGCGTCCGTCTGGTGGACCCGCGCACGGGCAAGGTGCTCCATCGCCTCACCGGGACCGAAGACCGCGTCCACTCCCTGGCGTTCGCACCCGACGGCCGCACACTCGCCACGGGGGCGAAGGCCCGGTGGTACGCCTGTGGGACGGCCGCATGGACGCGCTCAGGGCTGAGCTCGGCGCACTCGCACAAGACGCGACCTCGCTGCGTAGGCGACCGAGTGAGCCGCTGAGGTGTCCGCACGGCAAGGAAGGCGGCCGGCGTCCGGTGCCGCCGGGGTCAGCCCGACGTCGGCGGGTTCTGCGCGTCGAAGGCGAAGAGAGTGTTCATGGCCGCGGCCACGATCACTGCACGCCCCGCGACGGTCACGCGCGGGCTTGCGCCTTGCTCGCCCGTCAAACCATCGGCCTGCGGATCTGTTGTCCACAGGGGTTTGCCATCGAACGGCGACAGCGCGACCACCCGGCCGGTGGCCGAGCTGAAATACAGCGCGCCAGCTCCCGCCACGGGACCCGACGCGCCCTCCACGCCCGTCTGCCGGGACCACTTCTTCCGGCCGGTCGCGGGGTCGAGCGCCGTGACGAGGCCGGTCTGCCTGCTCACGTAGAGGGTGCCGTCCGCCATGCCGGGCGTCCCCGAGTATGTCTTGGTCAGTCGGGAGTACGTGACCTTCCGCGAGGCCGGGTCGACCCGCGCCACCCCGTCGTAGCCGGCCAGCGCCGTTCCCTCCATGTGCCCCTGAAGGAGTACGAGCCTGCCGTTGGCGACGCCCATCGGCACGGCGGGGCCGTTAACCGCGATGGGCCTGCCCAGTGTCCCCGAGGCGCGGTCGACCGTGTGCAGGGTGGGGTGGCGCACCTCTGAGGCATCCACCTCCGCCTCCGTCGCGCACATCGCGAAGAGCTGCGGGCCCGCCGGGACGGGAGCGCACTGTGTGCCCGCGGGGAACGGCGTCTTCCAGGCAACCCTACCGCTGTGCGCGTCCCGGGCCTCGAAGCTGGAGTTGGAAGCGTCGACCGTCACGACGGCGGAGCCGACCACAATGGCGTCCTGAGTCCGACCCGTGACGGCCGTCGACTGGGCGCCGGACGGCACGGACCACAGCTCCCGGCCGTTGTTCGCGTCGATGGCCACCACCTCGCTGGGAGGGTCCTGCGGGGCGTCCTGGGCGGCGAAGCGGTAACCGAGCACCGTGTCGTCGGTGGCGCCCACCAGGTGCATGCCCTGGACGGGGACGCCCGGACTCTTCGCCGTCCACACCCGCGAGCCGTCCAAGGCCCTGATACGGGTCGCGACAACACCGCCGCCCCCACAGAACAGCGCGTCGCCGCGCGCGACGCAACGCAGCTCGTCGGGGATGTCCTCGCGACCGCCCTGCACAGTCTTGCGCCACGGCCCGAAGCCGTCCGGAAGTGCGGCACCCGGCGCCGCAACGCTGTTGCCCTTGTCGCCGCCGCTGTTCCCCCCAAAGCCGCCCGCCTTCAGCGCGGCGACTCCCCCGCCGATCGCTGCCACCGCGACCGCGGCCGCGAGCACGGGACGCCATCGGCGACGCAGACGGCGGCCGATGGGGGTGCCAGTGCTCCCTGTATGGGGACCGGCCGGGGCGGTGGTCGGGGCAGTCGGCGCCGGGGTGGCCCGCGTCGCGAAGTGATGCTGGGTGATCATGTCGCGAGTGCGGCCCGCGCCGGCCCCGTTCGCGTCGGTCCCGCCGAGGTCGGCCGGCAGGTCCCGCAGCAGCACCAGGAGTTCGTCCGCCGAGGGGCGCCCCTCGGGCTCCTTGTCCAGGCACGACTCGACGACCGCGCGCAAGGCCACTGGCACGGCACCCAGCGACGGCTCCTCGTGCACCACCTGATACGCCGTCATGTATGGGCTGTCCGCGTCGAAGGGCCCGTGGCCCGTCGCTGCGTACACCAGCAGCGTCCCCAGCGAGAAGACATCGGACCGCGGCCCCACACCACGCGGCGCCTGCAACTGCTCCGGCGACATGAAGGGCGGCGTACCGATGACCCGCCCTGTCATCGTCAGCGTCTGCTGGTCCACGGCGCGCGAAATGCCGAAGTCGATGACGCGCGGGCCCTCGGGCGAGAGCACGACGTTCGAGGGCTTCAGGTCACGGTGGACGACCCCCACCCGGTGGATGTCGCGCAGCGCCTCCGCCAGCCCGATGGCGAGCCTCCTCAGCTCCGCTCCGTTCAGCGGGCCTTTCGCGGCGATGCGCTGGGCGAGCGTGTGCCCCTCGATATAGGTCGTCGCCATCCACGGCTGCTCGGCCTCAGGGGCAGCGTCGACCACGGCGGCGGTGAACGCACCGCTCACCCGCCTCGCCGCCGCCACCTCCTGTCGGAAGCGGATGCGGAACTCGTCGTCCCCCGCGAACTGCTGGTGGATCAGTTTGATCGCGACAGGTCGCCCCGAGCTCGTACGGGCCAGAAAGACCGTGCCCATGCCACCCGAGCCGAGCCGCGCCTCAAGCGGATAGCCGCCGATCTCGGCTGGATCACCTCCGCGCAGCGACACTCTTCCCGACCTCCCGTCCCCCGTGCATCTCTGCCACCACGGGCCTGCGTACCTGTCCTGCACACAAACTAGCCGCAGGGCAGTACGGCAGAGCAAAGCGGGTGACGAACAGGGAGCCCAGGACTGCTCCCGTGCCGCACACGACGAAGCCCCGCCAAGAGGCTTGAGTTCTAGTGATCGTCGCAACACCCCAGCTCAAGGGGTGCGATGGACTTCGACGTACGCCGGTGCACCCGTCCCTCCGGCACAGGGCCGCGACCTGCTCCTCAAACTCCGTACCCCGTCATCGCGTCCATGTCGGCGAGTGTCCGTAGCCCGTTCTCGACCCTGTCAGCCTGCCGCCACAGGTGGTCCCGTTCGCGAACCTCCCGGTCCGTGCGCCAGAGCCACCAGGCGGCCACGCCCGCGCCGCCCACCACCAACGCGCCGACGAGATAGGGCCAGACCGCAGACCAGAACACCATCAAGAGGATGCTCGCAGCGGCCCCGCCCACGGTCACTCGCTTCAGCCGGGCCGCCCTCCGCCTCGGTGCAGCCGCACCCCGTCCCCGCCGTGCTGCCATGCGCGCCTCCCCCCTCGCTCCCGTCCAGCAGTCTGGCCAACAAGGCGCAGCACGAGTAGGACCCGAAGTCGGCCAGTGGCCGGTTCCGGCCACCCGCATCCCGCTGTACGGCGGAGTGGCGTCGCCGCCCTCTGGACGGTGATCATTCGGGGACTGCGAGCGCTTGCCGAGTAGCCGGTCCGGACCGCGAAGTAGTCACCACGCCGGTTGGCAGGTTCGTCGCGACGATCGGCGGCACGGCGCGACTTCTCAGCGCCCGATGTAGAGGAACCGTACGTACCGCGCGTAAGACAGCCCGCGCCGACGGAGTTTGGCGGCGTCCACCGAGTCGCTCAACGCTCCGTGAAGCGCGCTGTTCTGCTGAAGCGCGACGGCACGCTGACTGAACTCCTGCCTTCGCAGTCCGGCGCGTTCACCTGCGAGCGTGTGCTCCCGGGCGAGCCGGTTCTGGCCGTCCTCCAGTTGCTTCCGCGCCTTCTCGCGCAAGGATTCGGTGGCGGATTCAACGGCCTTGCGCTGGTCGACGAGCTGGGCACGGCGGCGGGCGTTGTCCTGCTCGAACGGCTTCCGCTCAGCCGCGCTGAGGTCGCCGGGCTGCCGAGCGACGGCGGAGTTGACCAGGTCCTTGCGCCAGACGTCGAGGGCGATGGCCTTGGCCTCACCGATGCCCGGGATGTTCACGAAACCGCCCGTACTCAGTTTGAGTTCAGCGCCGGTGCTGTTATAGGAGCTGTTCAGCACTGTCCGGTAGCCCGTGAAGTCCGCTGCTGTCCGGATACCAGCGGCAGCGAGGTGAGCGGTGAGTTTCGGCCCGATGCCGTGCGGTGGGGACTGGGCGATGCGCCGCTGGACGAGCCGATCCCGGACGAACGTGCTCTGCTTATCGGCGAGCGCCTTCGACAGAGCCCTACGAAGATCTTCCGAGAGCCCGTCGATCTTCTTGCTGAGATCGCGCTGCTTGCGAGCCTTCCGCTGTTCAGCCTCCTTCAGCTCGCCGTGATATCTGGCCTTGAGCTTGTCCTGCTCCTTGGGATAGGCAGCAGCCCGCTTCGCCTCCTCGGCGTCGAACTTGGTCTTCTCCTTGCGCAATTTCTCGGCTGCCTTGGCCGGGTCGTCGAGCTGGGCCAGTTGTTTCGTCAGCCTGGCCAGGTCAGCCCGTGACTGTGTCTGCTCGGCGCGGCGACTCCGGGCGAACACGGTGATGACGGCGGCCACCAAGACGGGTACCCCCGCTCCGATCAGCGGCTGCGGGACTCCTGCAACGACCAGCAGGCATGTCACCGCCAGGAGGAGCGGCCACAGCAGGGCCGTGACGACGTCCAGGGCGGTCCGGGTGCGGAAACCGTCCGGCACCGCCCCGAGCGGCGCGGCCGATGGTGCCGCCGCCTGTGGCGGAACGTGTCCGTTCATCCAGCCGGGCAGTCCGCCCGTGCTACCGGAGGCAGTGGCCGCGGGTGGAGCGGGTGTCTTGGTGGTGGTTCTCGCGGCCATCCGCTGCTTGGGGATGGCATCGGAGAGCGGGGGGAGCCGATCCAGTGGTTGGAAGGCCAGGGATCTCAGCCGGTCCGCGAGACCACTCACCGTCCGGTCGGGGTGGGCAAGCAGCGTCTGCAGCCCTGTGGAGCCGCCCGGACTCTTGAAGTCCTCCTCCGTGAGGAGCAGGAATTCGCCACTCGGCTCGTGCAGTCGGCTCCACAAGGCCGGGTCGGTCGCGATCGCCTTGAGCGACATGAAGATGACCCAGGCGGAGAATCGGTCCAGCGTCACCCCGAAGTCGTCGTTTCCGCGCAGGGGCGACTGATAGTTGCGGTGGCCCCGCTCCGTGCCGCCCAGCCCGGACAGCGCCGGCACATACATGCCGTCGTAGTCGACCAGGCGCAGGGTGTCATCGCTCGCGACCAGCAGGTTGCCGTGTTGAAGGTCTCCGTGGGCGATCTCATGCTGGGACAAGTCGCTGGTCAGAGCCGCGAACCGGTCGGCCAGACGATCGACGGCGAACCGGTCGCCGTGATTGTCGTCCAGCCAGGAGGACAGAGTGACGGCCTCTATCCACTCCATCTTCAGGACCGGATAGCGCTCCTGGCCCACAGTGATCGCGTCAGGGAGGTAGTCGAAGCCGAGGTTCCACGGCTGGGAGAGCTCGGCCCGGTCCAGCCGCGCCAGACGGGCGCTGATGGCCTGGTAGCGACGCTCCTGATCGGGGACGTAACGGGTGAAGCATTTGACGGCATACCGGCGGCCCGAGGTAGCCGAGGTCAGCGAGAACACGCTCGCGAAGGCGCCGGAGATCGCGCGTGGCAGGCCGAGTTTGGTCAGTTCGGGCCGAGCACCTTTGAGTTCGGGGTGCTGGAAGCACAGCTGGGTGTGCTGCAGCGCCTCCGCGTAGGCGGCGCCACTGGGGAACTGCCGCTGCGGAGCGGTGGGAGATCCCACGGTCACCGCCCTTCGAAATCGATCCGTACGACGGCCACATCGTCGTTGCGAAGCTGTTGACGCTCCCGAAGACCGGTCAGCCAGTCCACGAACGCGCCCAGGTCCTCGGGAGCGGAGAACTCCAGCAGCTCCTTCAGCGCCTCGGCTTGGTCGGGTGCCGACAGGAACCATGCCGCCAGTGCGTCGGTCATGAGAAACAGCCGGTCGCCCGGCAGGCACCGGCCTCCGGTGTAACGCGTGCGGCTCGCAAGCAAGGCCGCATCACGGTTGCGGCTACCGAAGAGGTCGGGCACGGTACCGAACTCATCGGCGGACTCCACCGGGAACGCCTCGACGAGCCGGTCGTTCCGCAGGTGGAACAGGCAGCTGTCCCCCAAGGCGGCAGACCGCCACCGCCATGCCGGGGCGGACACGTCGGCGTCAGGCTCAGGGACGGGGTCCGGGTCCACCCGCACGGCGAGCAGGGTCGCGAACGCACCCTCGGCGAGCTTAGTGTGCTCATACCACTTCAACGGGCGCCCGTCCGCGACGCGCTCCTTCGTGTACTGCTCGAGCCAGGGCTCCCACTGGTCCACGGCCGACGACGCGAACTCCTCGAAGGCGGCCCCGCCTTCCAGCAGTTCGGGCCGCTCCAAGGCATGCTCGGCCACTGCACGGGACAGAAGCCGGGCCCAGTCCTTCGCCAGGGCGCTCTCCGTAGCCCCGTCGCAGACACCGGCGGTGATCGGTTCCCGCAGCATGTGGTCATGCGGATGGTCGGGCAGCACGACGACGGCGTCCTCGCATTCCGCCTGCGTGCTGCCGTGCTTGGGGGCTACGAGGTGCGTGACGTACACGCAGGAAGGCGGTTGCGTCACCGCAGTTCAGTGGCGCGGGTGCCGATGTCGAGGAACTGCACGACCGTGGTGATGTCCGCGTTGTAG
This sequence comes from Streptomyces sp. NPDC057136, assembly GCF_042670885.1. Taxonomy (NCBI): domain Bacteria; kingdom Bacillati; phylum Actinomycetota; class Actinomycetes; order Kitasatosporales; family Streptomycetaceae; genus Streptomyces; species Streptomyces sp. NPDC057136. The sequence goes on along the minus strand of NZ_JBHUUV010000007.1, from coordinate 199,229 downwards.
ACGAAGCCACGGGTGGTCTCGCTCACGCGCTGCCCCTGCGAGGCCGCGTACGAACGCATGTGGCTCGGCAGAGGGCTCGACATGGAGAACAAGGTGCGGGCGTAGCTGTCGGGGAGTCCGTCGGCGGTGTCCGGGAACGCGGTGGGTGTCCCGCCCGCGGCGGAGACGTGCAGGTTGAACAGCAGGGCCGCACCGTCGGCTGTTGCATGGGAGGTGATGGCCTCGGCCGCCGCCGTGGGGTCGCCGTCGGTCGACTCCCCGTCCGTCAGGTTGATGACGATCGGCGGGAAGCTCGCGGGGTAGCGCTCGGTCCAGCCGGCGACGAGGCTCTCGGCGTACTGAAGGGCACGGTTCATCGGTGTCCCGCCGTGGGCGACCGGGTCCATCCAGAGAGGGAAGTTGACCGAGGTCTCGACCAGGCCGCCCGCACCGTCCGGCACCTTCTTGCTTCGCTCGTCGACGCGGGCCGGGTTGTCCGCCACCTCGCTGAGCGGAACGATGTCCCGGCCGGCGAGCGCACCGGCGAACGCGGAACCGACGGTGGCGCCGTAGCCGACGACCGCGACGTGGAAGTAGTCGCGTACGCCCTCTTCCTTCGCGCACTTGACCGAGAGCTCGGTGAGGAGCCGGTTGATGGCGTCAGCGACGACATCGGCCTTCTGCTGGGGGACTTCACCGCCGATGGGGTCGGTCATGGAGGTCGACTGGTCGACGAGGAAGATGATGCTCGTCGGATTACTGCGGCTGATCTCGGCCGTGTACGGCACGTTGCGCTCCTGGCGGACTGCGAAGTAGTCGGTCGTCGGAGGTGCTCACGCGACGCACATACGTTCCGGCCCCCGGCGCGTGCCGGGACACCGAGACCCCCGTCAGATCGTAGTGCGCGGAGCCTGGTAGGGGGGCGGAAGCGATCAAAGTGAGTCTCTGCGGAATCCTGTGCGTCCGGGCCGGTGACCGCCGCCAGCTCGTCGAAGATGTCGTATCCAAACGTCGGCGCAGGCCAGTCGGCCAAGTCAGAGATCTTTGAACGCTGGGCAGGCGGCCTTGAGGCATCCCCGTTATCGAACATCTATCGAATGCCGCCACGGCACGCTTACCAAGAGCAACGAGCAAAAACGGCCAGCCAGTCGCGGTACGGGCCCGGCCTCTGGTCCGGCCGTCCACGTCTACGACGCCCCACGGGATGGCTGGATCACGGAGGCGAAGTGGACCGGCGATGGTGAACGAAGTGGTGCTGTCCAAGGCCTTCCCCGAGGCCTGTGCCAGCGGGCAGCTGAAGGCGTATCACGTGCCCGGCAATGGCATGAGTGGAATGAGTTCATGGCTGCAGTGATCGCAATGCTGGAAGATCTCAGGGGCCTCGCCCCGCTGACCGCCGAGGGTTCGGCGGCGCGGTTCTTGGCTCAGGAGTGGACGCCCGGGGGCAAGCCCCGTGACGGCGTGGAGACGTCGTGGGACAAGGACGGCGTCGGGGGCTGGATCCAGACGTTCAGCGGAGGGGCGGTCAGCGTCTCGTTCGCCGTCTGGATCCGCGACGTCGACGAGTCGGGCTACTTCGACGACCTGGAGGCCGTCTATGAGCAGGGGGAGCAAGTGCTGGCCGGCTTCCTGCCCGAGATCGAGGAATCCTCTCTCGCCGGCCACCTCGTCGAGGCCGAACAGACAGCGGCGGACAAGGACGAGTTCATCAGGGTGAAGAAGTGGACCCTCGGCGGCCGGACCCTGACCGCCGGTGTGATCCAGCAGGACACCGATCTTCCGGTGATGGTCGTGGTGGCGCTGGAGGAGGCTGGCGCCGCGTGACCCAGCCCGTACGCCAGGGCGCCCGGGCCCCCACCAGGGACCGGGGGCGCTCTGGCGCGCGGGGAGCTCGGCGAGCTGGCGTCCGGTGGACGGTGTCGCGGTTCTCACCGCGAGCGAGGACCTTGGCAACGACGAACGACTCCTCGGTGGTCTAGCGGAGCGTTCCCCAAGGCGGGCCGCCGCGGCCGCTGGGCACCTCGCGGGCGAGGGCCTGAACGGACTGGGTCCCGTAGGCGCCATGGCTGAGCCACCGTAGGTAGCTACGGCCGCTGTCCAATAGTTCACAGCACCTGCGCCAATTCGTCCGGGGTTCCGCGCGAAGGTCGTGCTCCAGCATTGTCGGCAGTCACCACCGGGAACGCACTGCTGAGCATGGCGGTGCGCCACGGGGCCAGGGGCATCAGGGCATCGAGGGCACGCAGCGCCTCCTTCGCGGCCTCGTCCCGGTCGGCCGGCACGGCGCCCCACATCGGGCAGGAGGTCTATCTCGACCGCCGGATCCGCCTGTGCAGATAGATCTCCCACTGCGAGAGCGGTGACCCAGCCCACTCCCCGGGCATGGCGACCCGGACGCCGAAGCCGTTCCCGGAGGCCCTGGCCCGGCCGGGGAAGCCTGGTGTGAGGGTGGGCGGTCAGGGCCGGTAACCGACCGCAGTGGGCTCAGCCTGCCAGGTTCCCGATGTGACTGGTCGCTGGCCCACCGAACGCCTGGGCTGCGCGGCCAGCCCTGGCAACCAGGCCACCACCACCGGACGCCACATCGGCCTGCACGTCGACAACTTCGAAACCGGCTGCCGTACTCCCGACGCCACGAGCGCCGCCGACGGCTCTGCCTCACCCGCGCCCCGGCCCGCGATACCTACTCACCGGCGACCACGACATCCAGCAGATCCGCCGCACGCTCCACGCCGCACCGGGCCGTCACTACCCTCTGGGTGCCCCTGGTCATCAAGGCGACGGCCCAGGCCCACCAGAGTTCCCCGTCGATGCCTTGATGGCCCTCGGGCCCACCGCCCCGATGCCTTGGTGGGCCATCAACGTATCGGCATTCACACAGGTCAAAGCATCGGTGACGCTGATTGCCAGGCGTTGCAGCATTGTCGGCCGGTGTTGAGACCTTGCCGGGGCCCTGGTGCGTGGGGTGGCGGCCGGGCAGGCTAGTTTGCTCGGATGAGTCTCCTTGATGATGTGGCCGAGCGCGACGGCTGGCGGTGCTGGGTGTGTGACGAAGCGGTCGACCCCGACGAGTCGGTGAACGACCCGCGCGGGCCCAGCGTCGACAGCCGGACTGCCGACCGGAAGGCCAAGGTCGCCGAGCGGCTCGCGCACCGCGGATGCAACACCCGCAAGGGCGCGGTCAAGGTGGTCATCGCCTGGCCGGACCGCCTGTACGTGGTCGAACCCGCGCCGCTGATCACCGTTGCCGGGAGGCTGGAGCGCAAGGGGGGCCGCGAGATGGTGGGCCGTTGTCCGACCCAGCGGGACGCCCAAGAGGCGGCGGATTGGCTGGTGGACCGGTTCTCCCGACTGGTACCTGGGCTGCCGGTGACCGCCGACATCGAGCCGGGCGGCGGCCAGTTCCTCGTCATCCTGGCCACCGGCCGCCGCTGACCATCACCAGCGCACACTCGCGTCGAGCTGAACCGTCGGCCCACACCGACCCCCTGGCACGAGCCGACCCACATTGCTCGCCTGTGCCCAGCTATGGGTCGATGTCGCCGATTGCCGCAGCATGACTGAAGCCGAACCGGAAACACAGCGCGTGCTCCCCAAGGCCCACGCCCTGTACGACAAGGGCGTCGGCATCGCCCGTATCGCCAGCCAACTTCCCGTCGGGGCGTTTGTGCAGCCAGCCGCAGTCAGCCACTTTCCTCAGCTTCCCGCGCAGCGGCTGATCCTCCTCACCGCGCTGCCTCACCCTGACTAGCGCCGAAAGAGCGTCGGGCTGGTAGCCCACTGGGACGTTCTGGGACTTCCGGCCGCGTCAACAAGCGTAGGTGACCGCGCGTTCGTCTTCAGCCAGCCGGTGAGGCAGCGCCAGGCTCCCACGACATTCCGTTGATCGTTCAGGGCGCCAATCCAACCGGCTGTGAACTCGCGGCCGGGTTGCCCTGATGGGTGAATGCCGCCCAGTGGTGCAGGTGGTGGAGGTCGGGCCTGACGGCTTCGGCGCGGAGGGGGCCGTCGAGGGTGGGCGGGGGTTCGCGGTGCGGGTCGAGCATCCAGAGCTGGGCAGCGCGCAGGGCGTCCGGCGGCGCCAGCCCGCGGGCGGTGAGGTGGTGGTGGAAGACCGCCATCATCACCGAGGTCGGACCGTCGCGCACCGCCCAGCGGGAGCCCACAACGTCGGCGGCACCACCGGTTACTAGCGCGGTAGCGAGGGTCAGTGCCTCGTCGTGGTGGCCCGTGCTCAGGTCGGTCTCGCAGGCGCTGAGGACGACCAGCGGTCCCGCCGCATCCCGTTCCCGGTCGGCGCAGGCGTCGAGCACGTCCGCCACGGCGAGCCGCCCGGAATCGGGTCCGGCGCCGGGCTGCGCGGCGAGCCGGAGCTCCGAGTCGGTGGGCCGGGGCGCGGCGACGGCGTGGCACGACAGGTGGACCACGGACGCGGGAGTCCCGCCGCCGGGCAGCACGGCGAGCAGGTCCTCCGGCGTCCCTTCGGCGTCCCGTTCCCCGTCGGCGCTCAGGAACTCCCCGTACCGCAGGGCCTGCCCGTAGCAGCCGGAGCGCAGTGCCTCGACCTCCACCTCGGCCCACGGCAGGGTGAGTTCGGGGTCGGCGACGAGGACCTGGGGCCCGGCGGCGAACGGCATCCGCCGCCGGGCCGAAGCGGCCAGGAACTGGGCGCCGGAGGGCGCGTAACTGATGACCGCCTCCTGGCAGGCGTACCGGTGCCCGTGCTCGTCGGTGCCCCTGCTCCGCGCGGCGTGCCACGGGACGACGCCCAGCGGACCGCACGGCACCAGAACGATCCGCTGGGGCCGGTCCGCGGGTTCCGGTCGTACGGTGGCCAGCACCGGCGCCAGCACGGCGTCCCAGGCCCAGTCGCACAGCGTGCCGAGCGCGTCCGTCCAGCGTCTCTCGCGGGCGTCGAGCTCCGCGGGTCCCAGGGCCGGATCGGTGAGCGCGCGAGAGCGTTCCGCCGCCACGTCGAGGTAGTGGTCGAGCGGCGGGCTGCCCGGGTACAGCAGCTCGGGCAGGTCGACGGTGACCGGGTCCGCGCCGGGACGCAGGATCAGCGCGCGGCCGGGGAACCCGACCCTCCCCATGCCGGCCACCAGGTACACCAGCGCGTCGGCGCCCGCGGCGGTGAGCCCCGCGGACAGTTCGGCCGGATCGGCGGCGCCGACGAGCCGCTGCGTGCCCGACCCCTCCGGGGCTCCCCGCTTCACGCCGAGGGCCGCGAGTACCTTGCGCCGCAGCCCGCTGGGGATCGGTGAACTGCCGCCGGGCTCCGAGGCGTCGGGGGTTCCCGCGCCCCCGGAGCGGTCCGGCGCGGTGGGGCGCAGAGGGCGTGCCGGGACCTGGGACCGCCACTGCCGGGCGAGTGCGGGGTGTCCGGCGGCTTCGAGCAGCGCGGGGATGCCGCGGGTGGCGGTGGTCGCCTGCAGCACCAGCGCGCGGCCGCGCTCCAGGTCGGCCACGGCGTCCGCAGGCCGCCCGACGAGGAACGCGATGTACGCCAGCCGCCGCGACAGTACGGATGCGTTGAGCGCCGCCGACAGACCGTGGTCGGCACCCGTCTGGAGCAGAACGTCGGCGGCCAGTTCGCCCAAGGCCGCGCGGAAGATCTCCACGCTCTTGCGCCGGTCGTCGGGGGCGCTCGGGCCGCCGCGCGCGGCGCGCATGACGTGGGCCTCGGCTAGTTTCGTCAGGACGTCCGCGCTCTGTGTTCGGCCGCGCCCTTGGGCCAGCAGCGCGCGGGCGCGGGTCAGTTCGGCGATGGCTTCGTCGAGCAGTTCCCGGGAGGTGTCCCCGCGCACCACGTCGAAGAGCATGCGCAGACCGAGGGCGCACCGCCGGTCGTACTCCTGTTCGTGGTAGACCTGCGGTTCGTCGAGGCTGCGGCGGAACACGGAGAGCTCGGTGTGCAGGATCTCCGCTTCGGGCTCCTCGCGTCCGGTGGGGTCGAAGCCGCCGTCGGGCGTCCGCCCGTCCCGCTGTACGCGTGCCAGAAGCTCGTGCAGTTCGATCATCCGCTCCTCCAGCGCCGCTCGCCGCTCGTCGTCCGGCGACAGGGCGGCGTGGCAGCCGCGCAGTTCTTCGCTCAGGCGGGCCAGTTCGCCGTGGTCCCTGGTGCGCCGGGCGTAGCGCAGTTCGCAGCCGGCGGCGGAGAGCACGAGATCGAGGGCGAACGGCGCGTCGGGCGGCACCGAACCGTCTCGCTCCAGGTCGGCGCGGAGCTTGCGCAGGGTGACGAGGGCGGTGTCGGCGTCGTATAAGCTGCCGCCGTTACGGGCGGCTGCGTCCATGATGTCGACCAGATTCGCCTGGAGGGACACGGCCCACCAGGAACCGGCGGGGCTCGCGTCGATCGCCTCCCTGAGCAGTTCGGCGGCGTCGTCCATGTAGCCGATGTCACCGGTCCGGTACGCCAGCAGCCGATTCCTGTTGGCCGCCGAGACCCGCTCCTCAATGCCCGTGGACTCCATGAAGTTCCGCAAGCGGCCGTCAAGGTGCGGGAGCAGCCCGGGGTCCGCGGCCGTACGGACCGGCCATTCGGCCAGGCGGTCCGCGCGGTCACCGTCGGGTTCGGGCGTGGGCCGTTCCACGTCGGAGTAGTCGGCGTACTCGCCCGTCAGGTCCTCCAGGACCAACAGCAGGAAAGCGTGCAGTCGTGCCACCCGGGCCCGCTGCGGGGTGTCCGGCGGCAGCGCGCGCAGGCTCGTCGACGCCAGGTCCGCGGCGAGACGTACGCCCTCGGCGCCCGCCGCGCTGCCGGCGGCCGCCCGGCCGAGCAACTCGGCGGCCTCCGGGCCGAAGGCCAGCTCGTCGCTGACGGAACCGGGGCCCCGGCCGGAGGAGAGCTCGACGGACAGCCATACGAGGACACGGGTGTACCGGGCCGTACCGCAGGTACCGGCCAGATCCACCAGACCACGGATGGCGCTGAGGAGTTCGGCCTGTGCCCCGTCGATGGAGCGGGATCCGACGCCCCCGGTGGACCACCGTGGCCACGTGGTCCCGGCTCCCCTGACGGAGAGCATCCGCTCGATGTTCTCCCTGTTGCTCTCGGTCCGCAGGCGGAACTCCTCGTCACCCGGCGCCTCGGCGAGGCGGTCGACCACTCCCTTCGCTTCGGTGAGGTCACGACGCAGCGCGTCCGTCATCAGTCGTCCGTCACCCGCGTCGAGCAGCGCGTTCTGCAACGCGGTACGGGAGCCGTCGGCCCGCGGCAGGGCCCAGGGCACGAGCAGGAACATCAGGAGCATGCGGCACAGGACCGTGCGAGGCGCGTCAAGCGGTCCGTTCCGGTCGACCCAGCGCAGGCGCCGGATCGCCTCCGCCCGCTCATCGGGGTCACACGCCCCGCCCTCAAGCCGCACGTGACAGCGCGTACCCAGCAGCAGCCCCAGGTGGATGTAGACGAGCGAGAAGTCCTCCTCATGAGCGATCAACTCGCGCTCCATCTCCGTGAGTCGGCGGATCGCATCGCCCAACGCGCCCTCGACGGTCCAGCCCGTGCCCTCGATGAGCCCACCCGTGACACGGACGAGTTCCTGCGCGCGATCCCGTCGCTCCGCCGCTCCCCTTGCGTCGTCCGCGCCCCGCTCGCCCCTCGGCCTCTCGTCGGTCATCGACTCTCCTCTCCGGTCCTGCTCCCGGCGCTACCCTGGCGATCGGAACAGCCCGGGGCCGCCACACGGCGGCCCCTTCGAGGACTCCGGGAGGCGGCACCGTGCACGAAGCCAGGCAGCGGATCACGGACGCGCTGACGAAGTCCCGACCCAGCGACCGGGAGACCGCCCTCCTGGTGCTGGGCCACGCCGTGCGCTGGGCCGCCGACGCCCTGCGCGAGCCCGCGCAGGGCGACCCGGAGGAGTCGGCCGACGGAGCCGACGCCCTCACCGCCCTCTACGCGTTGGACGAGGCGCTGACCGACGCCCGCGTGCTCGGCGACGCGCTGCCCGGGCTGCTCGAAGCGGCGCGGGCCGGCAAGCGACTGGGGCAGAGCACGCGGGACCTGATGGACGAACTCACCCAGGCGGCCGAGCGGGTCGCGCGGGAGCGCGCCGCCCTCGACGCGTTGCACGCGCGCGAGGCCGAGCTGCGTCGGCGCCTCGCGGAGCACGAGAAGCTGCGCCACCAGGCCGACGAGCTGCGCCGCCTCGAACAGTTGGTGACGGAGCTGGACGCGCTGCGGGTGCAGCGGACGGAGATCGACGGCCGACTGCGGGAACTGCGCGCCCAGGACCCGGACACCGCCGACCGGGAGCTGCGCGCCGGCGCCGATTCCCTGCTGAGCCTCACCGAACAGCAGCTGGCCGTGCTCGCGCCGCGGACCCGGCAGTCCCTGGAGCACGTGGCCGCCGCGCAGCGGACTCTGGCGGACACCAAGCGCGGGCTGGCCGAGAGCGCGAGGGAACTGGCCACCTTGCGTGCCAAGTTGGAGAACGTCCGGACCGAGCACGCCCCGGTGTTCGACGCCCTGGCCCGTCATGCCCGGGCCGACGGCGAGCTGGCGCGGGCCCTGCGTGCGGCGGCGGCCGCGGACGGCGTCGGTCCGGCGGACGGTCGAGGCATGTCCCTGGCGGACGTCGTGGCGCTCACCGAGAGCGTCGAGCAGCGGCTCGCCGAAGCGGACCGGGTCCTGAGCCGCGCGCTGACAGACCAGGAGACCTCGGACGGCGACGGCGAAGCGAAGATCACCAGCGGCTCGGCCTGAAGCCGGGCCAAGGCACCGGCCCGGCTCACACCGGCCACCCCCTGCCGTCCGGGAAACCACCGCCCCAGCCCTCCTCCGGATCCGGTACGTCCTCGGGCAGCAGTTCGTTCCCCTTGTTCCCGGCGCTCCAGCGGGCCGCCTTGCCGCCCTCCATGATCTCCAACAGCTTCCGCACCTCCCGGGCGTTGCCGAACGAGCGCGGATGGGCCCTTCGCTTCTCCTCCAGCCAACGACGGGCGCGGTCCATGGTGGCGTCGGTGATCACGTATCCGTCCTCGGTCGCCATCCGGCGCAGGATCTCCTCGAGTTCGTCCAGGGAGAACGCGGGGAACCACACCGCGACGGTGAACCGCGACCGCAGTCCTTCGTTGAAGTCGAGCAGCCGCTCCATGTCCTCGGGGTATCCGGCCGCGACCACGACGAGCCGACCGCGCCGGTGCTCCATCTCCCGCAGCAGGGTGTCCACCGCCTCCGGGCCGAATCCGCCGTTCCCTCCGGCGTCCCGGACCAGGCTGTAAGCCTCGTCGATGAACAGCACTCCGTCCAGGGCCCGTTCGACCGCAGCACGGACCAGCCTCGCGGTCTGCCCCACGTACCCGGCGACGAGGTCGGTACGGGTCACCTCCACGACGTGGCCGGAGCGCAGCAGCCCGAGGCCCCGGAACAGCTTCCCGAGCTGCCGGGCCGCTGTGGTCTTCCCCGTGCCCGGTGGCCCCGTGAAGAGCAGGTGCGGCGGGTCGAAGCTCCGGGCCTCGCGCTCCTGGCGCATCCGCAGCCGCTGCGCGAGCGCCGTGAATTCCCGCCGGACCGCCCCGAGTCCGACGTACTGGTCGAGGCCCGCGAGGAGTTGCCCGGGGTCCTGTGCCGGCCGGGGCAGGTGCGTGCGGTACGTCTCAGGGATGTCGTCGGCGCTCACGGGCCGCTCCACGTCCCTCCCGACGCGCACGGACCACAGCGAGTGGATCGCGTCGGCGAGGGTCCGCGTCTCCCGGACGTTGCCGAACGACTGGTCGCGAGTCCGGTGCATTCCCTCGACGATCTGCAGCAGCGTCCGGGCTGTGTCCGCCTCGATCGTCAGGCCGAGCTGTTCCAGCCGGTTCAGGAGGGTCGTCTGCAGGATGTCGGGGCCGTAGTCGGGGAACGGGACGATGTTGGTCTCGGGGAATCGGCTCTTGAGGCCCGGGTTGACGTCCAGGAACTCCGCCATCTTGTCCGGGTAGCCGGCCACGACGACGACCAGGCGGTCCCGGTCGTCCTCCATCCGCTTCAGCAGCACCTCGATCGCCTGGCTGCCGAAACCATCCCGTTGGTCGCTGAGCCCGTACGCCTCGTCGATGAACAGAACACCGTCCAGGGCCCGGTCGATGAGCGCGTCGGTGCGCAGCGCGGTCTGCCCGACATACCCGGCCACCAGGTCGCTGACCTTGGCCTCCACGCAGTGCCCCCGCTCCAGGATGCCTACGTCCCGGTACATCTCCCCGACGAGGCGGGCCACGGTGGTCTTGCCCGTGCCGGGGTTGCCCGTGAACACCAGGTGCCGGGCTGGCGGTTCGGTCTGCGACGCCCTACCCCGGGCCCGGAGCTCCTCGCTCGCCGCCACCTCCGCGCGCAGGCCCTCGAAGCGGCGGACGAGCTGCTCCGTGCCCGGCATCGTGGCCAGTCGCTCCCACGGAGTGCGCTCGTCGGCGACGGAGCCGCCCAGCCAGTCCCGTACCGAGTCACGGTCCAAGGTCCGTTCACGCTCCCTTAGATGGTGGAGACGTTCCCGCCAGACCCGGGCGGTCTGGGGCTGTCCGGCCATTCCCCTGACCACCCGGTCCAGGTCCCGCCATTCGACCCGCAGCCCCTTGCGCAGCCGTACCGAGTGCACCAGCCGTTCCAGTTCCGGCTTCTGCGGGAGCTCGATCCGGTGGGTGCCGCCGCGTACGGGCTCGTCGCGCCGTTCGGTGACGAACGTCTCCAGCTGCGGGCAGTGGCCGAGCTGGGCCAGGAACTCGGCCACCCGGCCCAGGGACGGCCTGTTGAACACGAAAATCCACTGGTTGCCCTCGACCCCGTCGGCCGCCCACTCGGCCAGGGCGCCGGCGAGCTGGCGCGGAGCCCGGTTGTGCAGCAGGAACTCGTCCGCGTGCGGGAAGACCACGGCCGTACGGTGTGTGCTGCTGCGCAGATGCGCGGTGAGCGTCATCACGCCGAACGGGTCGGAGATCCCGGAGGCGCGGGCGGCCCCGGCTCCCGTCGCGGTGTCGCGGGCCGGTTCCGCGGCGGAGGCGGCGCCCAGAAGTTGCATCCCGCCGAGGGGGCCGCGCAGACCGGCGTAGTGCATGCCGCGGGCCCCTGGTCGGTCGGTCGCTCCCGGGGTGCGGCGGGCGGGGCGGCGGGAGCGGTCCCAGGACGCCCGGTCACGGAAGTACACCGGATCCTGCAGGGTGCTGAACACGATCCGCTCGAACCCCGCCGTGCGCAGCATGCGCCAGAGCGACTGCTCCATGGAGCGGAGCCGCCCGGTGCTGTCGACGAAGATGTCGCCCACGCCCGGCCCGTAGAAGACCGTGAAGGGCTCCCCGTTCCGCACGCTCTCCGGAGCGAGCCGTTCCGTGCCCGGTGGGCGCGCGACGACGGGGTCGTCCTTCGTCAGGGAGGCGTTCATGGGGCGGGGCGCTCCTGTCCGGCCCGGCCCGGCTGTCCGTCGGACCGGACCGGCTGCCACCCGGAGGGATCGGTCACCTGCGCCGGAACGGGCACCGGCGGCGCGGGCTCCATGCCCATCGGCACGCCCTGCTCCCGCAGCGCCGAGTACACCGCATCGGCCCGGCTGCGGAGTTCGGCCTCCGCCGTGACGTCGTGGTCGCTGGACTCGATCCGGATCACGGACCGTTCCGAGTCCTTGTCGGCCTGGGCGACCTCGACCCTGATCTCGTTGCCGGAGGCCGTGTTCCGCAGCCGGGCGTGGAACGTCCCCCGGGGGTCGTCGGCGGCGTACCCGGACTCCTCCTCGACGAGGTCGTAGTAGGCGATGTCGTGGAGGGTGCGGGCCACGACATCGGCCAGGTTGACGCGCAGCTGCGAGGCGAGCTGGCGCATCCCGGCCTTCTCCACGGCCTCGCCCAGGCCCCGTTCGAGCCGGGGTGCCTCCTCGTCGCGCAGGGCGTGCAGGTCCGTCACGTCGGTGTGGGGGTCGCGGACGCGGGCGAGCGCCCTGGCCGTGTCCGAGAGCACCTGGTCGAACTCGCCCTCGGACCAGTGCACGACGTCCAGCGAGTATCCCGGGACGGGCCGGCCGTCCGGTCCGACGACGGGGCCGTGCCGGTTGTCCTCCGCAAGGGACTGCACCTGGACGAGGGCCTCCACGGCCTCCTGCTGGGCCAGGCAGCGCTCGAGCTCCCGCTGCTCGATCTCCACCCGCAGATCGCTCAGTTCGTGGAAGGCCTCCTGGGCGACGGCCAGCGCGGCGTCGAAGCGGCCCTCCCCCGCCGTGCTCCGAGCGGTGGCGACCCGTCGACACACTCCGTCGAGTCGGCCGGGGGCGTAGCGGTCGTGGGGCAGTGTCCCGTCGATGAGTTCGGCCATGGTGCCGGCGTCGGCGAGCCAGGTGCGCACGGTGTCCTCGGCGTGGGCCCGGTCGGCCTTGAGCGCGTCGACCTCGTGCGTGAGGCGCTCGGTCTCCGCCCGCCGTTCGGCGCGCTCCGCGGCGAGGGCGCGCTCGGTCTCCCGGCGCTGTTCGTCGAGGCGCTCCCGGGTGTGCTGCTCGATGTGGCCCGCCGTCTCCAGCAGGTCCTGGTGCAGGCGTTCGGCCTGTTCGCGCAGCTTGCGGGTGGTTTCGACCTCCATTTCCCGGGCCTGGTCGCTGAGCCTGCCGATCGCCTCGTCCTGACGGCGCTGCTGTGCCTGCACCCTGGAGAACGCGCGGTCGACATCGGCTCTGGTCTGCTTGCGCACGTCCTTGATCAGACGCGGGACGTCCCGCTTCACGGCCTGGAGCTGGCGCGCCCTGCGCTGCAGACGGTGCCACTCCGACTGGTCGATCTGGATCAGTTTCCTGCCGCTCATGACAGCTCTCTCTCCTGCGGACTCGCACTGGAACGATGAGGGTCCGGGCCCGTCATGCGGGCGCGGACCTTGTCGACCGCTCGCTCGAAGGCGGCGGGAAGATCGCGTGGCGGCACCCCGACGAGCAGCGCCTCCCGGCCGTCGACCACGATCTCCACGTCGCGCGATCGGCCCTGGAAGTCGTAGCCGCTGTCGACGAGGCGCGGGGTGAGGTGGTGCACGCGCTGGTTGCTGCTTCCGCGCAGGCCTCGCCCGTCGTTCAGCGCGGCCACGTACACGCCGTCGATCAGGACATCGACGACGGCGAGCAGGTCGGGCACCCCGGGGGACGGCGGCCGGGTACGCAGCCGTTCCAGCCTGTGCCCGGTGAAGCAGATCACGGACACCTCTCTGATCTGCTGAGCCCGGCGGACGAGTCGGGCCAGGCCCGCGGCCTGTTCCATGGGTTCGCCGCCGGAGAGGGTCAGTCCGGTGACGCGGCGGTCGGCGAGCAGTTCGGCCGCGAGGTCGTCGGGGTCCGCCCGGCGGGCCGGGCGGTCGGGGATCCACTCCGGGGCGAGACAGCCGGCGCAGTGGAACGGGCAGCCCTGCACCCACACCACGGAACGCACCCCGGGCCCGAGCGCCCGGGTGCCCACGCGGGTGGCGGCCACGTTGAGCGGCTGCCGCCCGGTCATCGGGCGCCCTCGGGACGGACACCGGCGAGACCCGGTCCCGCCGCTGCCGGGCTGTCGAGACGGTGCGTGAACGCAAGGCCGCCGACCACGGCCCTGCCGCCCGGCGCGCAGACCACCCGGTCCGGCCGGCCGGTCGCGCCGTCGGGCACGTACCGGATCATCAGGTCCACCCTGGGTCCCTGGGCCGTGCGGCGTCGGCGTCCGTGCACGGTGCCGTGTCCGCCGCCGTGCGGGCGGAACGTGACCCGCCTCCCGGTGAGCGGGATCCGTTCCGGGATCGCGTTCGCGAAGACGGGTGCGGCGGTCAGCACGCCGGTCAGGGCAGGGCGGTTGACGCTCAGCCAGCGCAGCGCGCCGAGCACCAAGGCTGCGGCGAGGACCAGCAGGATCCCCGGCAGCAGGAGCGCCGAGCCGACCTCGGCGCGCACGCGCAGGGGGCGGCCCGTGGCCCCCACCGCTGCGGGCACCTTCAGGTCCACGTCGGGTGCGAGGGCCTTCTGCCACGGTGACGACACCTGCCCGCTCACCTGCAGCGCGGCCGAGGCCTCCTCGGTGTGCCGGAAGGGCCCGCCCCCGCCGGGCTTCCCTGCGAGGCGTACGGGGTAGGTCATGGATTCGCCGGGCTCGAGGGTCAGCCGCCGCGGCACCCCGCTGACGTCGAGCGGGGCACCGGCCGCCGAGACCCGAGTGTCGCTCACGGTGAGCGGTACACGGGCGGTGGCGGACCGGAACGTGACTGAGGCGGTGGTGGAGCCGTCGGTGACGTCCCGGACATCGGCCGCTTTCCAGGACGCGGTAACGCCCTTCCCCTTGTCGTCGGCGAGCAGTTTCCCCGCCGACCGTGCCCGGGTACTGTCCCCGGCCCGCTGGAGATAGCGGCCCAGGTCCTGGATGCTTCCCGGGCGCAGGACGACCGTGTTGTCGACGACGTCCCCGAGCCGGTCGGCGCCGCTCGCCCCCGACGCCAACGGCAGTGCATATCCGGCGAGTTCGGTGCGCTCGGCGAGGGCGTCCGCTCGCTTGCGCAGGGCCTTCCACGGCGGGCCGGACGACTTGGGGTAGGCGCTTCGCCCCGACGGCTGGTGCTTGCCGTCGGTGAGCATGACGACGGAGGCGACGCTCGCCGCGTCGTCCCGCTCCAGTTCGCGCAAGCCCTGGTTGAGGGCGGCACCGATGTCGGTGCCGCCGTTCGCATCGGGCTTCTTGGGTAGCCGGGAGACGATGGCCGCGGGGTCTCCGGCCGATCCGATGTAGCGCGCCTCGGGCCGGTCGTCGAAGGTGACGAGGGCGACGTGGTCGGAGCGGGTCAGCCCGCCGAGGAAAGTCCGCAGGGTCGAACGAACCGTGTCGTAGCGACCTTTGGCCTTCATCGAGCCGGATGTGTCCACCAGGATGACGTAGTCGACGGGCTGCTCCGCCACGCCGAGTTGTCTGTAGACCTCTTCGCGGCTCGGCCCTTCGGCGGCCGCCGCCGGGACGCCCGCCGCCGACAGGGCGACCAGTAGGGCGGCGGTCACGGCTGCCCCGCGCCGCAGCGCGGTCGTGGCTCGCGGTGACCAGGTGAATGGCTTCACGTGCGGACTCCTCAGGTATCGGGCGGGCGGTCGGTCTCCGCGGGCCGGGCGTCGGCCGGCAGGGCGCCCAACGGGATCTCCGTGGGCGGAGGTTGTGGCGGGTGCGCGTCGTCCGGGCTCCGCCCGAGCGGCTGCAGGACGAGCCGGGCCGTGCCGTCCCTCGTGATGCGGAGCCCTACGTGAAGGCGCGCGTCGGCGATCGCGGGCACCATCGCCGTACCGGCGGGCACGGCGGTCCCCGCCCCGGCGTCGCGGACCACGAGCCGGACCTCGCGGTCGCCCCCGCCCGCGGCCGGAGCGGTCCTGAGCCGTACCCGTTCCCCACGGTCCTCGGCGAACACGGTGGCTCCCCCGGGTACCAGCGTCCCCGGCGGGCTGATCAGCAGCTCGCTGTCCCGGGGCCGTCCGGCGACGGTGCGGTGGACGCGCACGGCGACGGCGTACGAGTACCGGTCGGCCGCGTCGGCCCGTCCGGCGGCCACCAGAGCGGCGCCGAGCACCGCGGCCGACGCCGGGTCGGTGCCGTCCGGCAGCGGGGCCGCAGGGCCCAGGCGTTCCGTCAGGTGCCGGATCAGCGCTCCCGACCGGGCGGGGCCGCCCACGGCGATCACGGGCAGGCGGTCCGGGCCGGGGCGGGCCTCCGCGAGAGCCCGGTCGAGTCCGTCGGTGAGCCGGGAAAGGGCCCGGTACACGACGCCCGCGGTGATCTCCCGGCCGGCCACTTCGTGCACCACGGTGTCCGCGAACCGCTCCGCGCGGTCCGGGCGCAGGGCCATCCGGTCGAGCGCGGCCTCGATCCGCCGGGCGTTCGCCGACCTGGCCAGGGCGAGTCCGCGCAGCACCTCCGGCTCCTCGGCGGCGATTCCCGCCCCGTCCAGCACCGCCGCGTCGAACGCGGCGCCATAGCCGGGGGGACCGGGTTCGTACCGGGTCACCCGGGATACGCCCACCATCCTGCCGACGAGGGCGCACCGCGCGATGTCGATCCCCGACGCACCCAGATCGCACACCAGCAGCGGCCATGCGGGCTGACCGCCCGCATGGCGCAGCAGCGCCAGTACCGCGTGCGGCGTGCCGAGCAGCCGGGGTCGCGGCACCCCGACGTCCGGGGCAGGTCTGTCCTGCTCCGACTGCGGCACGACCAGAACCAGCCGATCGGGCGTCCCGCAGTGTTCGCGGTACGCGGCGTACGCCAGGCGCAGGCCGGCGTCGCGGTCCTCGCACGCCGCGGCCGGTGTGGGCAGACCCTCCCCGGGCACCGCACCCGGCAGGTCCACCAGCCGGGGTGTCCCGTCCGCCTCGACGCGGGCCACCCGGAGGAAGCGCGAGCCGACGTCGATAGCGACGGCGGGAGCGGCGGGCGCAGTCATCGGTTCCTCCGCGGCATGAGCCGGCCCAACCCTCTGCGGCTGTCCCGGCGTTCGTCTCCGCTGGGGACCACCGCGACCTGCGGAGCGTCCGGCGCGCGCCGCAGGTGTGCCAGGACCGTCGTGTGCCAGGTCTGCTGATCCCGGCTGTAGTCGGCCAGCATCTCGCGCAGCCCCTCGCGCCTGTCGCCCCGCACGAGGAACTCGTACATCCGCAGCCCCGGCAGGCCCGCCGCGAGGCCGTCCATGTAGTGGGCGACCTGCTCCAGGCAGTACGGGCCCTGGGCGACAGTCCAGGCAGCGACCGCGTCGGCGAGCTGCGCGGGCAGCCGCCCGTCGGGCGCGGAGGCCAGCAGGATGCGGGCCACCTCCTCGTACGGCTCCGTTTCACGCACCGCTTCGCGGAAGGCGTGCACGGCCCGCAGCCACACCATGTCGAACTGCCGGCCCACCAGTTCCATGAGGTAGTCCGGTACGTCGAGGTCGTTGAGAGGCCCGCCGTGACCGGTCAGCCGCCGGTACAACCGCTCGCACAGGTCGCTTCGGAGGGTGTGGGGCCGGGAGCGGGTCAGCTGCTCGATGACCCACCAGCTGTTCCGGCCGGGTGTCCCCTCCACGAGCGCGTCGAGGGCGCGGCGCCCCAGTTCCGAGTCCGAGTCGATACGGTCCAGCAGCGCGGTGGTGTACGCCTGCAGTTCCTCTTCGTGGACCAGTCGATCCAGACGGGGCATGCCCGGCCCACTGCCGGTACGGGTGGCCGCGCAGAAGAGGTCCGCGTCAGCCGCCACCGACCCTGGGACCGGTTCATCGACCGGTACGAGGCGCCCCACGGCGTAGCCGAGAGCGCGTTCCTGGCGGGCGGCGCGCCAGAGTCCGGGCCACATCAGCCCGAGTACGGCCGGCCGTCGCTGCAGCTGGGCGATGTCCAGCGTGGTCGACCAGCCCTTCTCGAACGCCTCGGCGAAGTCGGCGGCGTCCGTGGCTGTGGCACCGGCCGGCGGGCCGCCGAGCAGCACGCCCCCGAAGCGCAGCCAGCCGGGGGTGGCGTCGGTGGACATCTCGGTCCTGGCCCGGTTCACCAGCCGTTCGAGCGGTTCGAGGCTGCTGCGCTTCCTGTCCTTCAGGAGGTACCCGAGCCATGTCTTTCCGACGGCCGGATCGCGGACGAGGAGACTGTCGGCGCGGTACGTGCTGCGGCCCCACAGGTCCTCCGCCATGTAGATCAGCGATCCCGCCCAGCCTCGCGTCGGCTCCGGAGCGACCTCCACCAGGGCGTGGAACAGGTCGTCGAAGCCTCCGGTCCGGTGCGCCTCGACCTGGTCGTGGACGACGCCCAGGTGGTCCTCGGCCCGTTCGAAGGACTGGGCCGGCGCTCCGGCGGCCAGGACGTCCCGGGCGAGGAAGGAACACATACGCGCGGACCAGTGCTCGGCGAGGTGCGCGCCGGCGGCCGCGTTCCCACGTCGTGCCTGACGGGCCAGGTAGACGGTCAGGGCTCCGAGTTGCCGATCGTCGAGGGACGCGGACGGGTGCGTGGCAAGGACTCGCGCGACATCAGCCGTCCGTGCGGCACCGGAGCGGACCTCCTCGATCACCAGGTCCCGCAGATCGGCCTCGCGCAGGACGTCAAGGGCGGCGCGCGGGTCGGGTGCAGCCGTGACGGGTTCCGCGGCGGTCAGAAGGTGCTTCACGAGTGTCGCGGTGTCCGGGTTCTTCGCCCGCAGCCGTTGCAGGTCCTGCACGTAGGCGAGGGCGGCTCCGTCGCGCGGCTGTTGCGGCACGGCCCCGCCGAACACCGCCTCGGTCTGTCCGGTTCGCGCCGTCGACGCGAAGAACAGCCGCAGGTCGTGCCCCGCCTCGCCGGTCCACGTGGCGGCGCTCAGCCACGCCCGGCAGGCGTACGGCAGGAGCGCGCAGACCGCGTCGAGGACGCGCACCCGCTCCGCGACATCCGGCAGCGGTCGGCCGGGGGCCGGGGTGAGGGCCACCTGCCGGTCGTCCAGCAGCAGCGCGGCGACGCCGGACACCCAGGCGAACCCCAGATCGTCGATGACGGCGGCGAGTGCGTCCGGAGACGTGCCCGGCACGGTGAGCACGGCCGGGGCGTCGTCGGCCGGCGGATCCTGCGGGTCCGCCGACCGTGCCCGGTCGATCCCGGACCAGGTCAGGGCGGCGCGCTGCGTCGCCGCCCAGTCGAGCAGGGTCAGCCGCCAGGTGTAGCTGGGCGCGCCGGTGCCGTCGGTCGTCCCGTCCCAGCTGATCTCGACACGAGCGCAGCCGGGGTCGGGGACGGCTTCTGTCGCTCCGAGGAACATCCGCCAGGGCAGCGCACCGTCGGGGTCCTCGTGTCCACTGGGCGCACCGGTGGCGGCAGCTCGCCAGAGGTGGACGTCGGCACGGCCGTCAGGGAGGCTGCTCCGCAGCACCTTGTACCCCATGGTCCGTCCCGGGTACTTGCCGAGCACCGCCGTGTGGGCGGTCAGCCGCTCCGCTCCGAGGCGCTCGTTCACCGTTGCTTCCTCCCGCGCCGGACGTTCGTGCGACGCTCGCGGCTGCGGTCCCGGTGAACGCGTTCCTCCAGGTCGATCAGCGGCTCCAGGACGTTGATCGGCACGGGGGAGGTGCGCAGGCGCTGTTTCCTCTCCACCAGGACCGGCTGGACGTAGTCGTTGTAGTCGAAGACGTGCTGCGGGGTGAACCGGAAGCCGATCGCCGAGGTCGCGTAGTAGGAGATACGCCGAGGGTCGAAGTAGGCGTACAGGGCGTCCCGTACGAGGCGTGCGTTGGAGCCGCGGAAGTCGTCGCACATCCACTGGAAGTACTGCTCGCCCTGCTCCTCGGGCACCCGGGGCAGCGCGGCTCCTTCCGTGTCCTGCTTGACCCAGCCCAGTTCGGCGCTCGGCTTGAAGATGTCCGGGTGGTCGAACTTGGCGATGCAGACGGACACATGGTGGGGGAGCCTGCCCCCGATGAGCCCCTGGCGGTTGCGGACCTGCGCGGTCAGCTGGGTCAGGGTCGACTGGAGGAAGTTGAAGTTCTCGGTGGCCTCTTCGGCGTCGCCGAGCGGGTCGAAGAGGTAGATCAGGCCCTGGGCGCGGGCCAGTCGGCCGACGAGCTGCGCCTGTTGGGGGTGGCCGTCACCGAAGACCTCGCCGGCGGCGTCCTGGATGTCGAGGACGAAGCTGGGCCGTCGGCCGCCGATCCCCCACTTGCCCTTCCTCTGCGGACCCTGGACGGACCAGGCCATGTCCCTGATGCCCATGGTGGCTTCGGGGAAGGTCCGTTGACGGGTGAGCAGGTCGATGCCCTGGCTGAGGAACGCGTTGGCCTCGGGAGTCATGCCGCTGATGTTCCAGGCGCCCTCGTGGTGGCGCTGGTACTGCATGGCGGCGATGGGCAGGGCGGCCAGGTACGTCGTCTTGCCCGAACGCGGCGCGCCCCACAGGCCGATTCTGATGCGGTCCGCGTCCTCGCCGCCGGACGGGACGCGGGCGGGCTCCGAAGACGACACGGAGTCCGGGACGGGCGGGAGCTGCGCACCTTCGTCCGCTCCCGCCCGTGCGTGCGTCGGGTCGGGGGACGGAGCCGGGGCCGGGATCGGAGCCGGGGCCGGGTCGGAGGGCGTCGCCCGGGGGCTGCCCTCGCCATGTCCCGCGGGCTGGCGCGCCCCGTTGCCGGTGGCCTCCGGTGTCGTGCCGTCCGGCTCGTCGCGGCTCGGGCCGTGCCGGTTCGGGTCGTAGAGATCGGTCATGGGCTCTCCTCGTACTGGGGCCACGATGTGGGGTGGTGTCACATGAGCGGGGCGGCGAAGGCGAGCGGGCACTCCGGGCCCTCGTGCCGCCAGGGCGGATCGACGGCCCGGACCACGTCCTGGGCCGAGTCGGTGCCGGGACGGAACGCCCCGTCGGCGCCGAGGGCCCGCCATGCCTCGGCCGCGTAGCGCGCGGCCCGTACGCTCGCCGCGTCCGGCGCCGGACCGGCCGGGGCGTCCACGCGGGCCAGGACGCGGAAGCCGTCGGCGCGCAGCCGGTTCAGGGCGGTCCGCCAGTCCGTGGCGCGCGGGCAGGCCGGTACGACGCCGTGCTGGCGGGGCGGGGCGGGTGGCCGACGGCCGACGATCAGGAGGACACGGCACACCTCGGTGTCGCCGGGGTGCCGGGCGGGCAGCGAAGCCACCTGGTGCAGCGCGTCCTCCAGGGAGGACACGGTGTCCTGCCGCCGCGGGGCCGGTGCCCAGTCGGACAGCGCCGCGGGCAGCTCGGCGGGTGGGCGCGCGAGGACCGGGGCGCGCAGCAGGGTGCCCTCCTTGGCCCAGGCGCTCTCGTAGTCCGCGTGGTCGTAGTGGCCGACGGCTCCGACCCGGACGGCGGTGCCGTCGTGGTCCCTGTGGGCCAGCAGAGCGGCGACGTCCCGCACGAAGGTGAGGCGTTCCTCGGTCTCCGCCCGGTCGGCGCCGCTGAGTTCGACGGTGAAGAGCAGCTCGAGGCGGGGCGGGCGCACCATCCGGCGCGGCAGGCGGGACAGCAGTCTGGGGACGTCGAGGACGGCGGGCTCGGGCAGTCGCCCGCCCTTGTGGGCCGCAGAGGCGACGAGGTCCACCTCGCCCGGCCCGCGCAGCACGAAGGTGAGCCGGGCCGGTTCCAGCGCTCCGACCGTGACCTGATGCACCGTCACAATGGGGGCGCCGCTCCCGTCGGCGGCCGGCGCACCGGCGAGGACGGGCAGGTGGAGCGGAGCATGTCCGGCGGTGCCGCCGTGCACGGTGACCTCGGTCGTCGCGGTCTCGCCCGGGCCGAGCCGGGAACCCGCCGGGAACAGCACGTGGCTGTGCGGGCGTACGGCCCCGGTGTCCCGGTCGGCGCGGGCCAGCAGCAGAGTGTGGTCGGCCAGGAGCGGGAGCGTACGAAGGAGGCGGCGCACCCTGCCCAAGACGGCGGGGCGCTCCAGGGGGCCTTCAGCCCCGCCTCGCCAGGGCGACGGCATGGAGTCCTCGTCCTCGGAGGGCCCGCACAACATGACTTCCTCCAACGCCAGTTCGAGCCGCACAGCGCAGGTCCGTGCCACGACGGCTGCGGCGCGCCGCAGCAACTCCCAGCCCGGCGGGGGCCGCAGCAGGACGACCACAGGCTCGGGATCGGCGGGCAGGCTCGCCGCGAGCCATTCCTCCACCGCGGCGTCGAACTCCCCGCGGTCCACGGGCGGGAGCGTGCCGCAGCCACCCGCGAGCTGGAAACGGCGCAGTGCCTCGCCGGAGTCGAATGAGGGCAGGACCGCGCGCCAGGTGACACTGCCCGCGTCGTACGGCACCGGGATCCCGGCCTCCGTGACGCCCACCCGCGTCAGGTGGAGTCCGTCGGCCGCGGCCTCGACGAACGACAGTTCCTCCAGCCGGCCCTGGCAGAGCTCATCGAGCGCCGGACCGTGCCCGGACGTCGCGGGGACGGTCTCCGTGGTCTCTGGGACCGCCTCGTCCGGCTTCGGTTGCCCTCCCCGGACGATGTCGCCGAGTCGGCGGTGCTCATCCGGGTTGCGTGCGGCGAGCGCCGCCGCCCGCAGGTCCCAGGTGTGTTCCGCCGCGCCCAGCACAGCCTCGGCGTCGGCGAGGTCCTGGGCCGTCAGCGCACCGAGCACCAGGTCGCCGTTGAGACGCCAGCCGCAGACCGCGCAGACGTCGCGCCGACCCTCCGGAGTGGCGCACACCGGACAGGCAGCATTCAAATCACAGCCCCCCGTCATCCGTTCTTCTCCTGGCGCACCAACGCGGTCCGACCGCTGTCGAGAACATGCCTGTGCGACTACGGTGTACGGCCAACTGGCGTTCAGAGGACACATCATGATGGCGAGTCAGGTATGTGTGCGGGCAACTTCCGCGAACCGCTGACAGAACTCCTCGTGGGCTTCATCATGCGCTCACGAATGGAATCCCGCCTCTCAGTCCCCGTCGGCGCCGCGCCGCTCCCCGGTACCGGCGCGACCACCCGGACACACCACCCCATGATCTTGCTCACCGCCTTTGCCACTCATCGGCCGGCACCCTCAGGGCACGCATCACAGCGCACGCCCGACGGTGGTTCCGGCGACCCGAACTGCGCCGCGCCCTGACCCGATCACGCACCTCGAGCACGTCCCGGAAGAAGCGGCGTCCTTCTATTCCAGCGGGTCAGCCGGTCGTGGGCCGGGCACGTTCCGGGCGGATCCCGGCCGGAATCCGCTCCACCAGAGCCGCCGCCTCCCGCGTGCGCATCACGAAGTGGACGTCCCAGGACGCCCCGCGCGCCAACTCCGCCTCGACCGCAGCCCATACGGCGCCCAGGCTGACGTGGTACGGCAGTCCACCACGGCCGGATCCGAGCAGCGGGAAGCACACCGAGCGCAGCGGCGGATCGCTGTGCCCGGACTCCTCGGCCAGCAGCGCGAAGACCCGGGACACCGCCCTCGTCACGTCGGCAGGCAACACGTGGTAGTCGTTGGTGCCCGCCCGGGGCACGGCGATCGCGGCGTGGTAGACCCGTCGCACTCCCTGGGCGATCATGGCGCCCGAGCCGGTGGCCGCGACCGTGCCGGGCAGCACGGCTCGGCCCGAAGTACCGTGCCGTGCGGCCCACTTGCGCAGTTCGTCGTGGAGCGGGTCGTCGTTCACGTCTCCGGTCACCCCGCGCACGGCCGCCGCCCGCCGCAGCGACGCCGCGACCGAGGACTTGTACGGCGCGGGCAGCGCGAGGTGGACGTTCGCGGGAGAGACGACGACGTCCACGTCCCGCAGCAGGTCCACGGGGTGCAGGTGCACGGTGAGGGTCTGTGTGCCGCCGGCGAGCACCCGGACCGTCCGGTGCGTGACGACACCCCACTCCCCCGAGTCACCCAACGGCGCTCCCGCTCCGGCCCCTTGCTCCTCACGCGCCGCCACGAGGCGCACGACGTACTCGGCGACCTGCCCCAGAACCATCATTTCGTGGTCCTTGCGGAAGCGCTCGACGCTCACGCCGTACAACGACGCGGCCCTGGCCCTTCGCGAGGAAGCCGGCCAGTCCCGGGTGCCCTGCGCGAGACCAAGGCTGTACTCGGCGGCCGTGCGCAGGGTGCCCCCGTCCAGGAGCGACACTGCGCGCCGCAGCAGCGCCTCGACGGTCGCCCCTCGGGCGCGGGAGCCCTCTTCGGCCACCGATTCCGCCGCCGACTCCAGGTGCGGCAGCGAGCGTCCGCGCAACCGAACGAGACCGATGCGCCGGACTTCCCTGATTTCGTGAAGAACTGCCGCATGGTCAGGAGTCGGCGATGCCATGCGCTCACCATGGCACCATGCCTCTCTGTGGACAAGCGAGTCTGCGAGCGTCACTCCCGACGTGGGCGTGAGATCTCCGCGCGCAGCGGTTCGAGGTACTCGTTCGCCCGGCCGATCCCCGCGTCGGAGTCGAGTTCCGCGATCCCCGAGTCGGCCACGACGTCCAGCGGCTTGCCGCCGCAGTCCGGGAACCGGTCGTGGAAGAGCACCAGAGCACTCTGCGGCCGGTTGTGCCGGGACTGCCAGATGAGCCCCATGACGTCAGGTGCCTGCGCCCGGATCTCGCTCGCCCAGCGCCGGGCGGACACATAGTTGCGCTCGTCCTCCAGGAGCGTCGACTCCTGGCAGACCGCGGCGAGGTCCTTGGCCTCGATCAACGAGACCAGGGTCAGGTCGCACCGGGTGCGCAGCACGCTCAGCGAGCGGCGCACGACCGTGGCGTACGGGATGCGCCGCCGTCCGGCCGGCTGTTCGAAGCGGCGGGAGCGCAGCACGCTCTCCGCCAGAGCCGTGGTCGCGGTGTCCGCCAGGTAGAGGCAGTGGTACGGGTCGAGCGGCGTGCCGTCGAAGCGGTTGCCGTCCGTGAACTCGAACGGGTCCGCCAGGTTCGGGTTGAACTCGTGCGGCGCGTACCGCATGTTGTGCACCCGCCACAGCTCCGTACCGGCCGGGATCACATGCCTCACGGGCCGCAGTTCCAGCGACGTCATGGGAAAGAGGCCGGTCATCAGTCCCCCTCCACCAACGCGGCGGCCGCGACCGCCAGTTCCTGGTCCGGCCGTCGGCCCAGCAGCGCCGCGGGCGCCCCGCCCAGCCAGGTGTTCCCGCTGAGCCACCAGGCCGCCGCTCCCCAGGGGTCGATGTCGGCGAGGAGTAGCCGGTTGATCCGCAGGACGATCTCGTACGGGGTTCCGCAGCCGGTGGGGAACTGGAAATCCGGGTAGCGATCGCCGCCTTGCGGGTCGGCGAGCCTGATCAGTTCGGGCGGCGGTGCCGCTCCACCGCACCGGGCGTGCGCCTCGTCCGCGGAGAGGGCCGGGGCGCGGAGGATGTCGTCCGGGGTGCCGTCCGACATGCCTGGTTCCGGTGCGGGATCAGGTGTCGCCAGCAGCAGGGCCAGCAGCTCCTGCGCGCCCGCGACCCCGGCCGGTTCGGGCGCCGTGCCGACCAGCCGTACGGAGTCGGGCAGTCGTGCGGGGTGGCCGAACGGCAGCTCCAGCAGGATCTGCCGGACGCCCTGCCAGGCCCTGCGGAACGCCCGGCCGTCGTCGGACGCCACAGTGGCCAGCACCTCCAGCTTGGTGAGCAGGGACGCGTACAGCTGGTCACCGAGTGCCTCGCGGACGGCTGTGCGATGTTCCCCGATCAGTCTGAGCGTCCGGCCGACCGGGCCGTCACCGCTCGCGTTCATCCGATCCCCCTCCTCCGTCGTTCTTCGTCGTCCCGGTCGGGCCGGGGTGCCCCTGATGGATGAAGGCCGCCCACAGCGGGATGCGGTCGAGGTCTGGTCGTTCCGCCTGCCGCAGCAGCACGCCGCCGAGCGGTCCCGGGTTCTCGCGGCCGGGGTCGAGCATCCACAGCTGGGCGGCCCGGAGCGCGTCGACGGGGCTGAGCCCCTCGGCGTTCAGGTAGTGGTGGAACACCGTCATAAGCAGGGCGGAGGCACCGTCGTCGGTCGCCCAGCGAGACCCGACCACGTCCCGCGCGCCGCTCGACACGAACGCTGTGGTGAGCGTCAGGGCCTCGTCGTGGTCACGGGTGCTCAGGTCGGTCCGGCAGGCACTGAGGACCACCAACGGCCCGTCGACGGGCTCCTGTCGGTCCGTCGGCCGGTCGAGCAGCCGGGTCACGGTGAGCGCGCCCGGGTCCGTGCCGTCCCCGTCCGCGGGCGGCGGCCCGGGCGGCTCGGCGAGGTGCAGGGCCGAGACCGTGGGCCGGGTGCCCGTCGAGCCGTGCGAGGCGACGTGCAGCAGGGAGGCCCCGTCGGCGAGGAACGCGAGGATGTCGTCCGGGGTACCGGCGACCAGCTCCTCCTCGGGCACGTCACAGACCTCGCCGCACAGCCGGGCCCCCGGATAGAAGGCGTTCCGCAGGGCCATGACCTCGGCCTCGGCGTACGCCAGGTCCAGCGTGGGATCGGCGAGCAACACAGGAGCGGCCGCCGGGTCCCGCGGTGCGCGCCGCACCGTGCGCAGGAACTGCCCGCCGGACGATGCGTAGCTGAACACCGTGGTCTCGCACAGGAAGGCGTGCCCGGTGTCGGTGGGCATGCGTGCGGCGTGCCAGGGCACGATGCCGAGGCGGCCACAGGGCACCAGGACGATCCGGAGCGGGTCCTCGCCCCGGTCGCCGCCGCGCGTCAGCCCCTCGTCCAGGGCGGCGACGACCGGGGCGAGGACGTCGTGGGCCCAGTCGCACAGGCCCGCCAGCGACTCCTCCCAGGCCCGGGCGGCGGCCCCGTCGTCGGGGTCCGCGGCGTCCCGCAGGGCGGTGGCGTCCAGGTACCGCTCCAGCGGGCCGTTCTCGGCGCCCGACAGCAGCGGCAGGACCTTGAAGGCGACACCGCGCTCGGGCGCCACCACGATCGCCACTCCGGCGTCCGCGTCCTCCCCGGGCACGAGGTAGACGAGCGCGTCGGCACCGCTCGCCTCGATCCCGTCCGTGAGGGCGGCCAGTGTGGGTGTGCCGAGCAGACCGTCGTGGTCCCGGTAGCCGAGGGCTTCGAGGGCTCGGCGGCGCAGGGTGCTCGGCAGTTCGCTGGGCACCCCCTGCTTCCCGGCCCGGCCCGACTCCGCGCCGGACCCGGTCGCGACGGCTCTGCGCCACGCCCTGGCGAGTTCGTGGTGCCCGCCCGCGTCGAGGAGTTCGGGCACGGCGGACGAGGTGGACACGGCGTGCATCACGAGGGCCCGCCCCTGTTCGAGTGCGGCCACCGCCTCGTGCAGGCGCCCCTGCGAGGTCGCCCACAGCGCGGCCTGCACGCCCCGGTTCGCCCCGGAGCGGGCGGCGAGAAGTCCGTGTTCCGCACCGGCCTGAAGCAGCACGTCGGCGGCGAGCGCCGTCAGCGCCTCGTCGGCCGCGCCGAGGGCCCTGATGTCCTTGACGTCCTGGTTGAGCACGCCGCGCTCCCGGTACGCCTCGGCCAGCCTCCAGAGCGCCTCGGCGGCGATCCGTGGAGCCTTCCCCTCGCGCACGGCGTCCCGGACCCGCTCCAGTTCACCGATGAGCACGTCCAGGACGGCCGGGTCATGGGTGAGCCCGTACTGCAGGGCGGTGGAGAGCGCGGCGGCGTACACCTCGTCCGCGGACGCGTCCGGCGGCGGTGGGACGCGGTCGAAGACGGGCGCCGCACCGCCCGCGAGCGCCGTCTTGAGCAGGCCGAAGTCGGGGACGTGCGGCGGGGACATCTCGTCGGTGAACCCCAGGCCGCTCGTGCGGGCGCCGGTCATCCCCTTCTCCAGGAAGGGCGTGCCCAGCCGTACCAGGTCGAGGTCGCCCGTCGCGGCGCCGAGCTGGGTGTGGGCCGCGCCCAGTGTCAGGTCCACGACGAAACGGAGCGGGTGATCGTCGGCGATGGACCGCCCCAATTCCTCTGCCTCCGCGACGAGTTCGCGCAGTACGCCGATATCCTGCGCCTCGCCCGCGTCGAGCACCTTGGCGTAGAGCACCTGCACCCGCCCGATGACTGCCGGGTCCCGGACCCCGGGAGGCAACGGCCCGTCGTACTCCTCGAAGTAGCG
The DNA here is from genome assembly GCF_042670885.1 of Streptomyces sp. NPDC057136. Lineage (NCBI taxonomy): Bacteria > Bacillati > Actinomycetota > Actinomycetes > Kitasatosporales > Streptomycetaceae > Streptomyces > Streptomyces sp. NPDC057136. Next base: position 171,850 of record NZ_JBHUUV010000007.1, on the reverse strand, counting down.
CGCGATCGCGTCCATGTGGGCACGGCCCGCGGACCGGTCCTGGATCGTGCCTCCGACGCCGGGGCTGACGCTGAGGAGCAGTGCCTTCAGGGCCTCGATCCCGGCTGTCGGGTCGGGGCCGGGCGGCTGCTGCTCCTGCACGGACTGCAACTTCCCCAGCAGGTCGTTGAGGACTTGGGGGTCGCCGCTCCTGAGCATCTCGTCGAACCCCTGGGACGTGGCACCCACGGCATCCATGGCGGACGCGATGCGCCGGAGGTCACCGAGCCCCAGTACGGGCGCGTCCTCCGGTTCCGCAGCGACGGAGGACGTCGACGCCGCCGCTTCACCGCCCGCAGGTGCCTCGGTCGCCGCCCTCTCTCCCCCGCCGACCATCTGCCCCACCGTCTGCAGCAGCGTCTGCGCGAACGGGTCGCCAGGAGGCATCAGGTCCGCAAGGATCGCGGTGAACTCCGGCCCCGTGCCGGCCTGGAACAGCTCTCTCATCCGCCGGTACTCCGCGAGGAACTCCGGCGGCAACGGCAACTCGGCGATCTCGTCGGTCAGTTCATGGATCTCTGCTGCGGCGCTCATCGTCCCGGCGAGCCCGGCCCCCATCAGCCAGTCGCAGAACGCCGTCAGGTCGGGCACGTTCCCGGGGACGCCCGGCTGCGACCGGATCGGCGTCAGGAGCGTCAGCAGGAACAGCGCCGCCCAGCGCCGATCCTCCGCTCCGATCGCGGCGCCGATCGTGGTACGGGCGTTCCGTGCGTCCCGCAGGAGCCGCTCCGCGCGCTCCCGGTCGGCGGGGCCCCCCGCCCCCGCCGACAGCCGCAGGGCGAGTGCCCCGCCCAGCCAGACGCCCACGGACCCTCGCAGGACGGGGTCGTGGTCCAACAGCTCCACCAACTGGTCGAGTTCGGCGATCGACTCGTCGTACGCCCGCGGCGGCACCGCTCGCGCCCCCATCGCCGGGATCAGCTTCCTGACCCGCTCCGCCGCTTCCGCCGCCCACGCGCGCAGCCCCTGGACTCCGCCGCTCTCCTCGTCGCTCACCGGCACTGCCTCTCCCCCGAAGCCCGGACCCGCCCAGGACAACGACTCCACTATGCCGATCCCCCGGACGCGGGGCGACGAGATCCCTGGCATTGACCACGAGGCGCCCGGGGCACACCCAGTTCGACCCGCATCTCCCGCCGCACCTCGCGCAACCGGCGCCAGAGCACGTCGATGCGCTCCTGAACCACCGCCACGGAGTCGCCCTCGTACGCGAGCCCGTCGTCGAGGCGCCGCACCATGCCGTAGACGGTACCCAGTTCGCGGCTGACCTCGCCCGCGAAGTCGAGAACCTGGTCAGGGACGCGCAGTTGGGCCTCCGCGTACACGTCGCGATGCTGGTCGCGTGCCTCGGTCAGCCGCTGCCGTACGGCACTCATGTCGTCGCCGCGGCTCAGGGCATGCACCTGGTCGGTGAGCGCGGCCAGGTACTGCCGCGACGCGGTGTTGAGGCCGACGTAGCAGGCCCGCAGTTCCCGGATGTCGCTGTGCCGTTGCCGTGCGAGCTCCGCACGCTCCTGCTCACGCTGCCGGCTGTGGTCCGCAGCGCGCTGGGTCAGCAGCGCGGACAGCAACGTCCCGGCGCACCCGACGACGACGGCCGCCAGGGCGGTCAGACTCCCGACCTCCACGTGCCCCCTCCGTTCCGACGTTCGATCACGTCACGAATCCAGCAAAGCAAGGGACGCCGGGCGTGGGAACAGCACACCCGGGAGTTGCCCGGGCTACGACCCGTCGGCGACCAGCCGACGCGGCGGGAGGTGGGGCGGTGCCCCGGTATCCCTCAGCTGAGGAAGGACAGCCGCACCTGCCTGCGCGGGCTCTCTTAAGTGCTTCCATCCGGGTGACTCGGAGGTCCCTGCGGATCCGGAATAGGACGGCTGCCCTTCGGACGACCGGCCGCACGGATCTTGATCGTGGCGTCGAGGTCCCGGCGCTGGATCGTGCGGAGTTCCAACCAGAGCCATGCGGAGCCAAAGCCAGCGTCATCCGAGCGTCAAGATTCTTCGAACGAGGCCCCGAAGTCGTCGCCGATAGGGCCGTTCCGCCATGAAACCGCAGGTCAAAGCACATCCAGCGGCCAATCCGTCCACTCGACCCGTTGGATGGCCGGAAACAGGTCGAGCGAACCACTCAGGCAGCGAAACCGCAGGTCAGGAGCCCTTTTGCACAGGCTCCAAAACAGCCACGCACTCCACGTGCGAGGTCATCGGCAACAGGTGAACGGCGCAGAAGTGGGGATTCCCCCTGCGCCCGAAGTGGAGCGAAGCTCAGGGGCCGGCGGACCGGTGGGCATCCGTGCGCACCACTCAGTTGGCGCGGCCGGACTTCCCCTCTACAGTCCCGCCGAAGCGACGCGCTATCCGAAGAAGCTCAACCGCACCTGACGGTTGTAATTCGAGATGTTGGTGTCGACCAGGCACACCGACTGCCACGTCCCCAGCTCCAGCCGCCCCCCGATCACCGGCAGCGTGGCATGCGGCGGCACCAGGGCCGGGAGTACGTGGTCGCGGCCGTGGCCCGGACTGCCGTGGCGGTGTTGCCAGCGGTCGTCGGCGGGGAGAAGGGTGTGGAGCGCGGCCAGCAGGTCGTCGTCGCTGCCGGCCCCCGTCTCCAGGACGGCGATTCCGGCCGTCGCGTGCGGCACGAAGATGTTGAGGAGGCCGTCGCGGCCCTGGGCGGCGGCGGTGAGGAACTGTGCGCACTCCGCCGTCAGGTCCCTGACGGTCTCGGTCGCTCCTGTGGCGATGTTCAGGACGCGTGTGGTGAAGGTTTCAGACATGGCGCCCATTCTCCCGCTTGCGGAGTGGGATCGCCCGTCCACGGAACGAGACGGCATTGACCGGTTCCGTTCCGCGTCGCTACGTTCGGCGCCATGTTCCGTTCAGCACTGCTCACTTCGCGCGGTCACATCGACCTGCTGCGAGTGGCATCCGCCGCGTGTTGTCGCGGCTGCTGACGTTCTCTCAGCGCTTCTCCCCACGGTGACCGGGCGCGCGACGCGCCCGCTCCTGCCGTGCGCGCCCGTGCACCACCTCACCACCCCCTTCCCGTTGCGCCTGCCGTTGCGTCCGCGCGTCCGCTTCTCCTAGCGGGCCCGCGCCTCGGCTCGGCGTGGCGTCGTACGCGGCGTGAGGGGTGCGTTCCCGCATTCACCTGCTCATGGAGCCCTCATGACCGTTGACCATGCCCCGCCGGATATATCGCCGGTATCCGGAAAGTTCTCCTCGTCGCCCCCGTCGTCCCGGACCTCCCCGCCGTCGGTCGATCTGGAGCCGGTCGTCCCTGTCGCGACGTCGGGTCTCCGGCTCGGTTCCGTGCCCCGGTGGGTGCGGCGCACGATCGGTCCGCTGTTGCTTCTCGCGCTGTGGCAGGTGTTCAGCGCCACCGGGGTCCTGCATCCCGACGTGCTCGCCTCCCCCGGCACCATCGCCCGCGCCGGAGCGGATCTGGTCGCGGACGGCACCCTGCCGTCCGCGATGGGCGTGTCGCTCCGGCGGGTGGCCGTGGGGCTGCTGCTGGGTGGGGTCATCGGTACGGCACTGGCGCTGGTATCCGGGCTCTCCCGGCTCGGCGAGGACCTGGTGGACGCGAGCGTGCAGATGCTGCGGACCGTTCCCTGGGTCGGTCTGATCCCGCTGTTCATCATCTGGCTCGGGATCGGCGAGGCCCCGAAGGTGGCACTGATCGCGCTCGGCGTCGCCTTCCATCTGTATCTCAACGTGTACGCCGGAATCCGTGGCGTGGACTCCCAACTCATCGAAGCCGGGCAGTCGTTGGGTCTCGGCCGGTGGGGTCTGATCCGGCATGTGGTGCTGCCGGGTGCACTGCCCGGCGCCATGACGGGGCTGCGCTACTCCCTCGCGACCGCCTGGCTGGCGCTCGTGTTCGGCGAGTCGATCAACGCCGACGCCGGTATCGGCTTCCTGATGAACCAGGCCCGGGAGTTCTTCCGTACGGACGTCATCGTCGTCTGCCTGGTCGTCTACGCCTTCCTCGGTCTCACCGCCGATGTCATCGTCCGGATTCTCGAAAGGCTGCTGCTGCAATGGCGACCGACCTTCACGGGCCAGTGACCGCCCTCTCCCCCGACCCCGGCGCAGAGCCGGAGGCCGCTGTACGGATCGAGGGGCTGACCCGGTCCTTCGACGGCAGGCCCGTCATCGACGGGCTCGATCTGACCTTGCGGGCAGGGGAGTTCACCGCCCTGCTCGGGCGCAGCGGCTGCGGAAAGTCCACGCTGCTGCGGGTGCTCGGCGGTCTGGACCGTGAGATCGAGGGCACGGTGCTCGTGCCCAGGCGGCGGGCCGTCGCCTTCCAGGCGCCGCGGCTGATGCCGTGGAAGCGGGTCTGGCGCAATGTGCTGCTCGGACTGCCGGGCAATCCCACACGGGCCGTTGCCGAACGGGCGTTGAAGGAAGTGGGGCTGTCGGAGCGTTCGGGCGCCTGGCCCAAGACGCTCTCCGCCGGCGAGGCACAGCGCGCGTCACTGGCCCGGGCTCTCGTACGCGAACCCGATCTGCTGCTGCTCGACGAGCCGTTCGGCGCGCTCGACGCACTGACCAGGATCAAGGCTCAGCAGCTGGTGGCCGAGCTGTGGCAACGGCGGGGCTGCGCGGTGCTGTTGGTCACCCATGACGTGGACGAGGCGCTGCTGCTCGCCGACCGGGCTCTGGTGATGCGGGACGGCGCGATCGCCTACGACACACCCGTGACCCTGGACCGGCCGCGCGGTGTGGGCAGCCCCGGGTTCGCCGCGCTGCGTTCGCGGCTGCTGTCCGAGCTGGGCGTCGAGGGCCCGGCCGGCCAGGCCGACGCTGCCTGAACCGACCCCGCCCTTCGCTCGCTCCGTACGACCTTCCCAGGAACAGGAAAGACATCTCATGAGACGCCGCACCCTGCCCGCTCTGCTGCTGCCGTTCACCCTGCTGCTCGCCGCCTGCGGCGGGACGTCCTCCGCCGGCACCGCGGACAGCACCGACGGCTCAGGCGCTGTCACGCTCAACGTCGGCGACCAGAAGGGTGGTTACGAAGCCATCCTGCGGGCGTCCGGGGAGCTGGACGACCTCGACTACCGCATCAGGTGGTCGACCTTCACCTCCGGGCCACCGCTGCTGGAAGCGGTCAACGCCCGGGCCGTCGATATCGGAGGGGTCGGCAATACCCCGCCGGTCTTCGCCGCGGGCGCCGACTCGAAGATCGTCGTGGTGGGCGCCACCCATGGCTCGTCGGCCGGCGAGGTGATCGTGGTCCCCGAGGACTCGCCGCTGAAGAGCCCCGCGCAGCTCAAGGGCAAGTCGATCGCGGTGGCCCAGGGCAGTTCCGCCCACTACCAGTTGGTCGCTTCCCTGAAGAAGTCCGGCCTGTCCGTCTCCGACGTCGAGCTGAACTATCTGCAGCCCGCCGACGCGCTGGCCGCTTTCAGCCGGGGCAAGGTCGATGCCTGGGCGATCTGGGACCCGTACACCTCGCAGATCCTGCGGACCACGAAGGCCCGGGTGCTGACCACCGGTGATGGTGTGGTCAATGGACTCGGCTTCCAGGTGGCCTCGCCCTCCGCCCTGAAGGACAAAGCGAAGTCGCGGGCCATCGGTGATCTGCTGGTCCGGCTGGAGCGGGCGCTGAGCTGGGTCTTCGAGCACCCCGAAGCCTGGGCGAAGGTCTGGGCGAAGGAGACCGGACTGCCGTACGAGGTGGCGCTCGACGCGGTGAAGCGCAGTTACGGCACACGCGTCCCGGTCGCCATCGATCCGGCCGCGATCGCCTCCGAGCAGGCGATCGCCGACACCTTCGCCGAGCTGAAGCTGATCCCTCGCCGCTTCTCCTTCGAGGAGTACGTCGACACCCGCTTCAACCGTGATCTTCCCCCGTCCTCAACGGCTCCCCGTTCCTACGGAAAGGCATCCTCATGACCGTCTCCCTGCACTGGTTCCTGCCGACCGGTGGTGACGGCCGGACGCTGGTCGACCGACACGCGTACACCGACGGCGGAATCAAGCGGGACCGGATCACCCCGGTGAGCGGGGTGCGCGCTCCCGATATCGAGTATCTGATCCAAATAGCCAAAGCCGCCGAGCAGTTGGGCTTTGAAGCGGTACTGACGCCGACCGGCACCTGGTGCGAGGACGCCTGGCTGACGACGGTGGCGCTGGCTCAGCACACCGAGCGGCTGAAGTTCCTCGTGGCCTTCCGTCCCGGGGTCATCTCCCCGGTGCTCGCCGCGCAGATGGCAGCCACGTACCAGCGGATCACGCGGGGGCGACTGCTGCTCAATGTCGTGACGGGTGGCGACTCCACGGAGCAGCGGCGCTTCGGTGACCACCTGGACCACGACCGGCGCTACGCACGGACCGCCGAGTTCCTGTCGGTGGTGAAGGGCGCGTGGAGCGGGCGGCCGTACGACTTCACGGGCGAGCACTACCAGGTCGACGGCGCGCTCACGGCGCTGCCGCCCGACCCGCTGCCGGAGATCTTCTTCGGCGGGTCGTCGGCCGCGGCCGGGCCGGTGGCGGCCGCGCATGCCGATGTCTATCTGACCTGGGGCGAGCCTCCGGCCGCGGTCAAGGAGAAGATCGACTGGATCAGGCGGCTGGCCCAGGAGCAGGGCCGCACCGTTCGCTTCGGGATACGGCTCCACACCATCTCGCGCGACTCCTCGCGCGAGGCGTGGGCGACGGCCGACCGGCTGCTCGGCGATCTCGACCCCGAGACGATCGCCGCCGCACAGCAGGCGCTGGGGCGGAGCGAGTCGGTGGGCCAGCAGCGGATGCTGGCGCTGCACGGCGGCTCCCGCGACAAGCTGGAGATCTCGCCGAATCTCTGGGCGGGCGTCGGACTGGTGCGGGGCGGCGCGGGAACGGCTCTGGTGGGCAGCCATGCGGAGGTGGCCGACCGGATCGAGGAGTACCACGCGCTGGGTGTGGAGCACTTCGTGCTCTCCGGATATCCGCATCTGGAGGAGGCGTACTGGTTCGGCGAGGGCGTCACACCGGAGCTCGCGGCGCGCGGGCTGCTGTCGACCGTCCCGGCTTCGCCGCTGCTCTCGGTGCCCGCGGCCAACGGGCGCCCGGCATCTGCCCCGGGCGGCGCCCCGCTGCTGCTCGGCGGGGGCCGCTGAGCGGACACCTCTTCCGGCGGGTCCTGGATCTTCCCGCGCGCGGGAAGATCCAGGACCGGCGCGCGGTTGGTAGAAGCGTGAACAACTTCGGGACGCGTGAGCTGGATGTCGTCGTGGTGGGCGCCGGGCAGGCCGGCCTGTCCAGCGCCTATCACCTGCGGCGGGCCGGGCTGGAGCCCGACCGCGACTTCGTCGTCCTCGATCACGCTCCCCGTGCGGGCGGCGCCTGGCAGTACCGCTGGCCCTCGCTGACATACGGGAAGGTCCACGGCATGCACGCCCTGCCCGGCATGGAACTGACCGGCGCCGATCCCGGCCGGCCCTCGTCCGAGGTGATCGGCGCGTACTTCGACGCGTACGAACAGCGCTTCGACCTGCGGGTGCACCGGCCCGTGGCGGTGAGCGCCGTCCGCGAGGGGGACGGCGGGCTGCTGCTCGTGGAGACCTCCGAGGGTACGTACGCCACGCGCACCCTGATCAGCGCCACGGGCACCTGGGACCGGCCCTTCTGGCCGCGCTACCCGGGCCAGGAGACCTTCCGCGGGCGTCAGCTGCACACGGCCGACTACCCGGGACCCGGCGAGTTCGCCGGGCAACGGGTGATCGTCGTCGGGGGTGGCGCCTCCGGCACCCAGCATCTGATGGAGATCGCGGACGTGGCGGCCGAGACGTTCTGGGTGACGCGCCGGCCGCCGGTGTTCCGGGAAGGGCCGTTCGGCGAGGACGAGGGGCGCGCCGCCGTGGCCCTGGTGGAGGACCGCGTACGTCAGGGGCTGCCGCCCCGGAGCGTGGTGAGCGTGACCGGGCTGCCGCTCACCGAGGCTGTCCGGGACGCCCGCGAGCGGGGAGTCCTCGACCGGGTCGAGATGTTCGACCGGATCACTCCGAGTGGGGTGGCCTGGGACGACGGCCGGACCGTCGAGGCCGACGTGATCCTCTGGGCAACCGGTTTCCGGGCGGCCGTCGACCATTTGACGCCCCTGAAGCTCCGCGAGCCCGGCGGCGGCATCAAGCTCGACGGCACCCAGGTCGTACGGGACGAACGTATCCATCTCGTCGGGTACGGGCCGTCGGCCAGCACGATCGGCGCAAACCGCGCGGGGCGGGCCGCGGTCCGTTCGGTCAAGCGGCTGCTGGACCGGGCCGGTCGCCCCGGCCCCGCTCCGGTTGCGGTTCCGGTTCCGGTCTGACGGTTCCGGTCTGACGGGTGGCGGCCGGCCTCAGTCCGTCGTGACGGTGCGGCGGTTGCGGTTGAATTCCTCGACGTTCGTGAGCTGTTCGTCGTAGCTGTCGGTGAAGCGGGTGTCCCCCGGCCCGACCGTGACGAAGTACAGCCACGGACCCGGCGGCGGGCTGATGGCGGCCTGCATGGCCTGCTCCCCCGGATTGCCGATGGGGGTCGGCGGCAGCCCCTTGCGTTCGTAGCTGTTGTACGGGCTGTCGATCTCCGTGTCGCCCGAGGTGGTGTCCAGAGTGGACCGCTTCAGGGCGTAATTGAGCGTCGAGTCCATCTGCAACGCCATGTCCTGGGCCAGCCGGTTGAAGATGACCCTGGCCACCTTGCCCATGTCGGAGACGGTGTCGGCCTCAGCCTGCACGATCGCCGCGATCGACACCGTCTGGTAGACGGAGACGCTGTTGCGTTGTGCCCCGGCGGTGATTGGGTCCGCGCCGAACCGCTTGGCCGCCGTCTTCACCATGTAGCGGAGCAGGCTCTCAGGGGTCGTTTCGTCGTCGACGGGATACGTCGCGGGGAAGAGGTAGCCCTCCGGGTTGCCGTCGGCTGCGGCCGGGAGGGGAAGTTCGGCCGTGGGCACGGCCTTCTCGGTGCTGCCCGGTGCCAGACCGAGTGCCTTGTCGGCCGCCGCGTACACCTGGGAGGCCCGCCACCCCTCGGGGATCACCACGAAGCGGGGCTGTTCCCGCTTCTCCTCCGACCCGAGGAGCAGCAGCGGCACCAGCACGGCTGCCGCCACGACAAGGACGGCGCCGATGAGCAGCACCAGCCGACCGCGCCGGGTCGGACGGAGTCTGGGGCGGGGTGGGGCGTCCGGGGACTCGTTCACCATGCGGGCACGATAACCCGGACATATGCACCGATCCGGTACCTCGCCGCAGACGACACGAGCCGCACGCGCGTCACCAGAACCCACGAACAAGGAATCGGATGTTCCCTCGAACGCGTGGTCGTATCGGCTTTCGTCGCTCAACTCCGCTGCGGAACCTGATGATTACAGGGCGCAAGCGACGGGCTACAGACCGCGACTGCGCAGTCCCACAGATGCACCACGCACAAGGAGGAACACCAGATGAACTTCCTCACCAACCTGCTCGCCGGCGTCTTCCACTTCGTGGGTTGGCTCGTCTGACCATTACTCCACCGGCGCCGCCGCTCCCCGTCCCACGGGAGCGGCGGCGCTGCCGTGTGCGGCCCCTTCAGTCCTGGGCCGGCTGGGTCCCCGGCCCCGTAAAGGGAGGCAGGGCGGCGAATCCGGGGTCTGCGGTGACTACTTCGGCGAGTGCGTCGAGTGTTCTGCGCACGCGGCTGAGCGGGTGGTCCGGGAACTCCGCGTCCCACTGGGCGTGGTCGCCCGCGTGGAAGGGAAGCCCGCCCTGGACGTCGGGGGCGTACGGGTGCGGCCGAAAGTACCGATCGGGTCCCACCTTGGCGAGTACCACGGCTTCCCGCATCCCTGTCATGCCACGTTCGGGTGCCTGGATCTTCACGACGGTGCTGCAGGTCGCGCGCGGCACCGTGAAGCTACCGATGAACACCTGGCCGCTGGGCGCTCCGGGCAGCGGCAGTTTGAGTATCTGCCGCAGGGCGGGGAGGTCACCCAGCTTCTTCACCGCTGCCTCGATCAGCCCGCCACCCGCCTGAGCGGTGTAGTGCGTGAGGGTGCTGCGCAGGGTCGGGCCGTCGTCCAGGCCGGCCGCCAGATCCGGCGGCAGTCCGAAGAAGTGCAGCGACAGGACATCGCCGTCGTCGTTCATCCATGCGTCGTTGTCCACGGGCCGGAATCCGGGGAGTTCGACCCCGTGCAGAGATCTCATGGGCGGCGATCACGCCGTACGGAGAACCGGCGCCGCACTCCGGCCCCGGGCCCTGTCTCAGGTGCCTCAGGGGGCAACTGGTGCCAGTTGGGTGTCGCGGCGGATCAGGGCCGCGTACCGGCCGTCCCGGCCGAGCAGTTCCTCATGGGTGCCGCGCTCCGCCGTACGGCCGCCGTCCAGGACGATGATCTGGTCCGCGCCACGGACCGTGGAGAGTCGGTGGGCGATCGTGAGCGTGGTGCGCCCTGCGGAGAGCGAGTCGATCGCCGACTGCACGGCGTGTTCCGTACGCGTATCGAGAGCGCTCGTCGCCTCGTCGAGGATCAGCACGGGAGGGTCGCGCAGAATCGTGCGGGCGATCGCCAGCCGCTGCTTCTCGCCGCCGGAGAAGCGGTAGCCCCGTTCGCCGACCAGAGTGTCGTATCCATCGGGCAGTGAGGCGATGTGGTCGTGGATCTGCGCGGCGCGGGCCGCGGCCTCGATCTCCTCGTCGGTGGCCTCCGGCTTGGCGAAGCGGAGGTTGTCGGCGACGGAGGCGTGAAAGAGATAGGTCTCCTGGGAGACCACGCCGACGGCCCTGGCCAGGGTGTCGAAGTCCAGGTCCCGCACATCGACGCCGTCGATCGTGACCCGGCCGCCGGTGACGTCGTACAGCCTGGGCACGAGGTAGCTGAGGGTCGACTTGCCGGAACCGGTGGGTCCGACGACGGCCAGACTGCCACCGGCGGGCACAGTGACGTCGATGCCGCTGAGCGTGGGGCCGCTCCTCTCGTCGTAACTGAAGTCGACGTCCTCGAAGGCGACCTCGCCGCGGATCTTCTCCAGCCGCACCGGCTTCTCGGGCTCGGTGATGTCCACCTTCAGGTCGAGATACTCGAAGATCCGCTGGAAGAGGGCGAGGGACGTCTGCATCTGCACTCCGGTGGAGAGCAGGCTCACGGCGGGCCGGAACAGGCCCTGCTGGAGCGAGACGAACGCGACGAGGGTGCCGAGGGACACGGCGGTGGCACCCGACTGGAGCGTCATACCGGCCGCCCAGTAGATGACGGCAGGCATGGCGGCCATGACGATGCCGATCGTCGACATCCGCCACCGTCCGGCCATGCTGGAGCGCACTTCGAGGTCGACGAGGCGCTCGGACTCCTCGGCGAAGCCCTTGGTGAGCGAATCCGAGCGGCCCATGGTGCGGCCGAGCAGGATGCCGCTGACCGAGAGGGACTCGGTGACCGTGGCAGCCATGGCCGCCATCTGCTTCTGGCGCTGCGTCGTGATCCTCTTGCGCTCCCGGCCCACTCGACGGCTGATCCATACGAAGACCGGCAGCAGGAGCAGGGAGACGACGGTGAGCCGCCAGTCGAGCGCGAGCATGGCGACGACCGTGGCGATGACCGCGGTGAGGTTGGAGACCAGCGAGGTCGCGGTCGAGGTGACTGTCGCCTGCATGCCGCCGATGTCGCTGGCGATGCGGGACTGCACCTCACCCGTGCGGGTCTTGGTGAAGAAGGCCAGCGGCATCCGCTGGAGCTGGCTGTAGACGGCGGTACGCAGATCGTGCATGACGCGCTGGCCGACGGTTGTGGAGATCAGGGTCTGCACCACACCGAAGAGGCTGGTCATCACGGCAGTGAGGATCATGCCGAGGGCGAGGAGCGAGAGCAGGCCGGTGCGGCCCTGAGGGATGGCGGTGTCCAGGATCTCGCGCAGCAGGAACGGTGAGGCCACCGACACCAGGGACGAGGCGCCGACCAGCAGGCCGACCAGTGCGAGGCGGCCGCGATAGGGGCGGAAGAGACGGAAGATGCGGCGCAGCTCGGCGGGCGGCTGTCCGTCGTCCCTGGGCGGGGGCGTCCACGCGGGTTCGTCGGGTTTCACGGGCTCCCTCGGCAGGTGTGTGGGAATGCAACTTTGGAGAGCATAGCTCATTGTTACCTATACTCACAATGAACGGAGTCCTGATATTGTTCCCTCATGGACTCCCCCGATTCCGACGGCCTGCTGGCCGAGCAACTGCTGCGGCTCACCCGCAGGCTCCACCGCATCCAGAGCCGCCAGCTGGAGCCGATCGGCATCACACCCGCCCAGTTCCGGCTGCTGCGCACCGTCGCCCAGTACGACGGCCCGCCCCGGATGGCCGATCTGGCACAGCGCCTGGACGTCGTCCCGCGCGCCGTGACCAGTCTGGTCGACGGCCTGGAGGCGAGCGGCCGGGTGCGCCGCGCACCCGACCCGGCCAGCCGCCGGGTGGTGCGCGTCGAGATCACCGACGAGGGCCTCGCCACTCTCCGGTCCCTGCGCAGCGCGCGCCGGGCCGCCGCAGAGGAGATCCTTGCTCCATTGACCGCCGATCAGCGCGAGGTGCTCGGCGGCCTGCTGTCCGCTCTGGTCGACGGTATGCCGGAGCGCCGCTGCTGACACGGCGCGGAGCGCCGCACCTCCGAGGGGACCTGCCATGCCGCTGCTGGAGCCGAAGCCGGAAGCCCTCCGTCCTGGTACGGCGCGCATGCCGGCCCACGACCGTGTCCCCGACCGTATGGCACAGGGCACCCCGCAGCCGCTGCGCTCCGAGCTGGTTGCCCTGCTCGGGGCCGACAAGGTGCTGTGGAAGATCTCCGACCTCGTGCGGTACGCCTCCGACGCCAGCCCCTACCGCTTTCTCCCCGAAGTGGTGGTCGTCCCGGAGGACATCGACGACGTGTCCGCCATCCTGTCGTACGCCCACGGCAAGGGCCGCGAGGTGGTCTTCCGGGCGGCGGGCACCAGTCTCAACGGCCAGGCCCAGGGCGAGGACATCCTCGTCGACGTACGCCGCCACTGGACGGGGATCGAGGTCCTGGACGACGGGGCGCGGGCCCGGATCGGGCCCGGGACCACCGTCATGCGGGCCAACGCCACCCTCGCCAGGCACGGCCGGCTGCTCGGTCCCGACCCGGCCAGCGCCATCGCCTGCACGGTCGGCGGTGTCGTCGCCAACAACGCGTCCGGGATGACGGCGGGGACGACCCGCAATTCGTACCGCACCCTGGCCTCGCTCACCTTCGTCCTGCCCGGCGGCACCGTCGTCGATACGGCGGACCCGGCGGCGGACGAGCTGCTGGCCCATGCCGAACCGCGCCTGTGCGAAGGGCTGCTCGCGCTCAAGGCGGAGCTCGAGGCGGACGCCGAGCTCACCGCCAGGGTCCGCGCCAAGTACGAGATCAAGAACACCAACGGATACCGCCTCGACGCGTTCCTCGACGGTTCGACGCCCGTGGAGATCATGCGCGGGCTGATGGTCGGCTCCGAGGGCACCTTCGGATTCATCTCCGAGGTCGTCTTCGACACCCTGCCGCTGGACCGGAGGATCTCGTCGGCGCTGCTGTTCTTTCCCTCGCTGTCGGCCGCCGCCGCGGCCGTGCCCCGCTTCAACGAGGCGGGGGCGATCGCGGTGGAGCTCATGGACGGCAACACCCTGCGCGCCTCGGTCAGTGTCCAGGGTGTCCCGGCGGACTGGGCGACGCTGCCCAAGGAGACGGCGGCGCTGCTGGTGGAGTTCCGCGCACCCGACGAGGCCGGACTGGAGGCCTACGAGAGGGCGGCGGACGAGGTCGTCGCCGGTCTTGACCTGGTCGCGCCGGCCCTGTCGGTCACCAATGCGTTCACCCGGGACGCCGCGACCGTCTCCGGCTACTGGAAGGCGCGCAAGGCGTTCGTCACCGCCGTCGGCGGTTCCCGCCCGGCCGGTACGACACTCATCACGGAGGACTTCGCCGTACCGCCCGCACGCCTCGCCGAAGCCTGCCGGGCGTTGCTGGAGCTTCAGGCAGAGCACGGCTTCGACGCGGCTGTCGCAGGCCATGCGGCCCACGGCAATCTGCACTTTCTGCTCGCGTTCGACGCCGCGAGACCCTCCGACGTCGACCGGTACGCCGCCTTCATGGACGACTTCTGCCGGCTCGTCGTCGGCCGGTTCGACGGCTCGCTCAAGGCCGAGCACGCCACAGGCCGGAATATCGCGCCGTTCCTGGAGCTGGAGTGGGGACCGAAGGCGACGGAGCTGATGTGGCGTACGAAGCAGGTCATCGATCCCGACGGGGTACTGGCGCCGCGCATCGTCCTCGACCGCGACCCGAAGGCCCATCTGCGCGGGCTGAAGACGATTCCGAAGGTGGAAGCCGTCGCCGACCCGTGCATCGAGTGCGGTTTCTGCGAACCGACCTGCCCCAGCGAGGACTTGACCACCACACCCCGCCAACGGATCGTGCTGCGGCGGGAGATGATGCGGCAGAGCGACGGCTCCCCGGTGGAGGCCGGTCTGCTCGATTCGTACGGGTACGACGCGGTGGACACCTGCGCGGGCGACTCCACCTGCAAGCTGGCCTGCCCGGTCGGCATCGACACGGGGGCGATGATGAAGAGCTTCCGCCGTCGGCGGCACTCACCGCGCGAGGAGCGGATCGCGGCGCTGACCGCGAAGAACTTCAAGGCGGTGGAGGCCGCGGCCCGGCTGGCGGTGGCCGCCGCCGACAGGATCAGGGACCGGGCGGGCGACCGGCTGCTGGAGTCCGTCACCGGGCTGGTCCGCAGGGCCGTACGCCCCGATCTGGTGCCCGAGTGGCTGCCGGAGATTCCCGGCGCGGCCGCCAGGAAGCTGCCGCGCACCTCCAGGGTCGGCGCCCACGCCGTCTACTACCCGGCATGTGTGAACCGCATCTTCGCCGGTCCCGATCCGCGGCGGGGACCGTCCCTGCCCGAGGCCGTCGTCGCCGTCTCCGCCCGCGCCGGAAAGCCGGTGTGGGTTCCGGACGATGTCGCGGGCACCTGCTGCGCGACGATCTGGCACTCCAAGGGCTACGACGAGGGCAACAAGGTGATGGCCAACCGGATGGTGGAGGCCGCCTGGGGCTGGACCGCGGGCGGCAGGCTTCCCCTGATCGTCGATGCCTCGTCGTGCACGCTGGGCATCGCTCATGAGGTGGTGCCGTACCTCACCGAGGACAACCGCGACCTGCACCGCGAGCTGACCGTCGTCGACTCGCTCGTGTGGGCGGCGGACGAGCTGCTGCCGGAGCTGACCGTGCTCCGCAGGACCGGTTCGGCGGTCCTGCACCCGACCTGCTCGATGGAGCACCTGGGCGATGTGGGGCATCTGCGCAGGGTCGCCGAGGCGTGCGCCGACGAGGTGGTCGTGCCCGACGACGCCGGGTGCTGCGCCTTCGCAGGCGACCGCGGCATGCTGCACAAGGAACTGACCGCGTCGGCCACCGCAAAGGAGGCGGCGGAGGTCAACACCCGTGCGTACGACGTCTATCTGTCGGCGAACCGGATGTGCGAGATCGGCATGGACCGGGCGACCGGCCACCGGTATCAGTCGGTGCTGATGGAGCTGGAGCGGGCCACCCGCCCGTAGGAACGGAACGCCGCCGGAGCGGCGGCCGAATATGTGCCCCCGAGCGGCCGGACGCGGAAAACCGTTTGCCTCGGACCGGGGCAGGACGCGAACCTTGCACGGTTTGGTCCCCCCACCCGTCCAATGATTCCTCGAGGTCCACGGACCTCCGCCCTTCCGAGCCCTGGGACGTCATGCAGATTCGCGATCTTCCGTATTCAGATCCTGGCGATCCGGATGTCCGGTCAGGTCCACGGTTCCTGTTCTGGCTCGGGCGCAGTCAGCTCGCAGGACAGCTCAAGTCCCTTTCCTGGGGCCTGCTTCACCAGTGCGCCATCGCGGGGCTCCCGCTCACCGTCGGTCTCGCCGTCCAGGCCGTCATCGACCGTTCGGGCCGCGGCCTCGTCCTGGCCGGCGGACTGATCGTGGCCCTGGGGGTCCTCATCGCGGTGGGCGACACGATGCTCCACCGGACCGCCGTCACCAACTGGATCACCGCCGCGGCACGCGTACAGCAGCTGCTGGCCCGCAAGACCGCCGAGCTCGGCTCCGCGCTCACCCGGCGGGTCGCCGCCGGTGAAGTCGTCGCCGTCTCCACCGGCGACGTCGAGAAGATCGGCTGGTTCGTCGAAGCGCTCTCCCGCTTCGCCGCCGCCGCCACCGCGCTCGTACTGATCTGTATCGGCCTCGTCCTCTATCTCCCCACGCTGGGTGTGCTGGTGGCGATCGCGATGCCGGTCCTGGCGCTGGCCGTCCTGCCCCTGCTCCCCCGGGCCACCCGGCGCGCCGACATCCAGCGTGAGAAGGCGGGCAAGGCGACGGAGCTGGCCTCCGACACGGTCGCCGGTCTGCGGGTGCTGCGCGGCATCGGCGGCGAGGAGCTCTTCCTCGGCCGCTACCGGCGCGCCTCCCAGGAGGTACGCAAGGCCGCCGTCCGCAGCGCGCGGATGTGGGCGCTGATCTCGGCGATCCAGGTGCTGCTGCCGGGCGTTCTGCTGATCTCCCTGGTCGTGTACGGGGCCACGCTGGCCCGGGACGGCCGCATCGATGTGGGCCAGCTGGTCACCGTGTACAGCGCGGCGACGCTGATGCTGTTCCCCCTGCGGCACGTCGAGGAGATCGCCATGGCGTACTCCTTCTCCCGGCCGTCCGCGAAGCGCGCGGTCCGGGTGCTGTCCCTGCACCGCAGCGCGCAGCCGTCGACGATCGAGGGCATGGCTCCGGTCGGCGACCTGTACGACCCGGCCACCGGCCTGATGGCTCCCGAGGGGCTGTTCACCGCCGTGGTCTGCGGCGATCCGGACGAGGCGGGGCGGCTGGCCGACCGGCTCGGCGGGCACGTCCAGGCCGAGGACGACGCGGACGGCCACGACGACACAGCGCCGAAGCCGACAGCGCCGTCCGTGCTGCTCGGCGGCGTGGCGCTGGACGAACTGCCGCTCGACTTCGCACGGGCGGCGGTGCTGGTGCAGGACAAGGACCCGGTGCTTCTCTCGGGCACGCTGCGTGAACTGCTCGATGTGCCGTCCTCCGGTCTCGTGACCGCCGAGGACGCCCTGTCGGCGGCCCAGTGCGGTGATGTGCTGGACGCACTGGCGCAGGCTTCGCCCGACACGGAAGGCGATCCGATGGGGACCCGGATCACGGAGCGCGGCCGTTCGCTCTCCGGTGGCCAGCGGCAGCGGCTCGCCCTGGCCCGCTCCCTGGTCACGGACCCGGAGGCGCTGGTGCTCGACGAGCCGACGTCCGCCGTCGACTCGCACACGGAGGCCCGGGTGGCCGCCGGTATCAAGCGGCTGCGCCAGGGCCGTACGACCGTGGCGTTCGCCTCGTCGCCGCTGCTGCTCGACCTCGCCGACCGGGTGGTCCTGGTCCATGAAGGCTCCGTCGTGGCCGTCGGCTCGCACCGCGAGCTGCTGCGCGGTGAGCCCCGGTACCGGGCGGTCGTCACACGCGAGACCGAGGACGAAATCGCGGCCCTGGCCGTACAGGACGAGATCACGGAGACCGAACAGGCCGACGCGATCGAAGCGATCGAGGAAATCGAGGAGAGGGCATGATCGGCGTCGCACCACCGACGTACGACCCGGCCGCCCCGGAGTCGGCGACGACCCTGCCGGTCGGCACACCGACGACCGTGCGCGGTTATGTGCGCGACCTGCTGCGGCGTCACCGCAAGCCGTTCGCCGTGCTCATCGCGGTGAACGCGGTCGCGGTGATCGCCTCGATCACCGGGCCGTATCTGCTGGGCGGACTGGTCGAGGACCTGTCGAACGGGGTCACGGACCTCCATCTGGAGCGCACCGCCGCGGTGTTCGCCCTCGCGCTCGTCGTGCAGACCGTGTTCACGCGGACCATGCGGCTGCGTGGGGCGATGCTCGGCGAGGAGATGCTCGCCGATCTGCGCGAGGACTTCCTCGTACGGTCGGTCGGGCTGCCTCCGGGTGTCCTGGAGCGGGCCGGGACGGGCGATCTGCTGTCAAGGATCACCACGGACATCGACCGGCTGGCGAACGCGATGCGTGAGGCCGTGCCGCAGCTGGCGATCGGTGTGGTGTGGGCGGGTCTGCTGCTCGGCGCGCTCACGGTGACGGCCCCGCCGCTGGCACTGGCCGTACTGATCGCCCTGCCGGTCCTGATCGTCGGCTGCCGCTGGTACTTCAAGCGGGCGCCTTCGGCGTACCGCTCGGAGGCCGCCGGGTACGCGTCCGTCGCGGCGATGCTCGCCGAGACCGTCGACGCGGGCCGGACCGTGGAGGCGCACCGTCTGGGGGCCCGCCGGGTCGCGCTGTCGGACCGGCGGATCAAGGAGTGGACCGCCTGGGAGCGGTACACACTGTTCCTGCGCTCGGTGCTCTTCCCCGTCATCAACGCCACGTATGTGACGATCCTCGGCGCGGTGCTGATGCTCGGTGGCTGGTTCGTACTGGAGGGCTGGCTCACCGTCGGTCAGCTGACGACGGGTGCGCTGCTGGCGCAGATGATGGTCGACCCGATCGGTCTGATCCTGCGGTGGTACGACGAGTTGCAGGTCGCCCAGGTCTCGCTGGCCCGGCTGGTCGGCGTACGCGACATCGAGCCGGACGCGGGCGACGACAAGGTCGGCCCGGACGGCCGCGCGGTCCGGGCGGACGACGTGCACTTCGGCTACCGGGCCGGGGTCGACGTCCTGCACAAGGTGACCCTGGACGTGGCTCCAGGGACACGGCTGGCGCTGGTCGGCCCGTCGGGGGCGGGCAAGTCCACGCTGGGCCGGCTGCTGGCCGGGATCTACGCACCGCGCACGGGCGAAGTGACGCTGGGCGGTGCGGAGTTGTCGCACATGACGGCGGAGCGGGTACGCCGGCACGTCGCGCTGGTCAACCAGGAACACCACGTCTTCGTGGGTTCACTGCGTGACAACCTGCTGCTGGCCCGCACGGGCGCCGATGACGCCGAGCTGTGGGCGTCGCTCGCCGCGGTCGACGCGGACGGCTGGGCGAAGGCCCTGGACAAGGGGCTGGACACCGAGGTCGGTTCGGGCGGGCTGGCACTCACTCCGGCGCAGGCGCAGCAGATCGCGCTGGCCCGGCTGGTGCTCGCCGATCCGCACACGCTGGTGCTGGACGAGGCGACGTCGCTGCTGGACCCGCGGGCGGCCAGGCATCTGGAGCGCTCGCTGGCCAGGGTGCTGGACGGCCGTACGGTGGTGGCCATCGCACACCGGCTGCACACCGCGCACGACGCGGATGTGATCGCTGTCGTGGAGAGCGGCCGCATCAGCGAACTGGGCAGCCACGACGAGCTGGTGGCCGCGGACGGTGCGTACGCTGCGCTGTGGCGGTCCTGGCACGGCTGATCGAGGCCGCCGGCCTCCCGGGCGAAGTGAACGTATCGAGCGATCACTAATGTCTGACAGGTGAAAGATTCGAACGTGACTTCGGGAACTCCGGACTGTCGCAGCGCCGCGCGGTATCTGTGGTGGCTGGTCACCAGTCAACGCCGCCGGGTCGCCGCCGGTGCGCTGCTCGGCAGCGCCTGGATGGTCTGTCTGACGCTGCCGCCGTACCTGCTGTCACGCGCCATCGACGACGGACTGGAACCGGGGCAGTGGCCCGCGCTGGCCGGCTGGGTCGCGGCGTTGTTCGGTGTGGGCGTGCTGAACGCGTGGCTGGGCATCATGCGGCACCGCACGATGACCAGGGTGCGGATGGATGCCGCCTTCCGTTCGGTGCAGGTGGTGGTCAGGCAGGCGACCAGGCTGGGCGGGGCGCTGCCGCGCCGGGCGACGGCCGGGGAAGTCGTCACGATCGGGTTCGGTGACGTCGGCGTGATCGCCGGCACGCTGACCATCACCGGTCCCGGTGTCGGCGCGGTCCTCGCCTATGTCGTCGTCGCCGTGCTGCTGCTGACCGTTTCGCCCCTGCTCGCCGCGGTGGTGCTGCTCGGTGTGCCACTGCTCGCGGTGCTGGTCGGCCCGTTACTGGGGCGGCTTCAGGGCGTCGAGACGACGTACCGGGAGTATCAGGGCGAGCTCGCCGCCCGGTTCGAGGACATCGTCGGGGGACTGCGCGTCCTCAATGGCATCGGCGGCAAGGAGGTGTACGCCGAGCGCTACCGGCGCGGCTCGCGGACCGTACAGGCGGAGGGGTACCGCGTCGGAACGGTGACCAGCTGGATCCAGGCTCTTGGCGTCGGGCTTCCCACCCTGTTCCTCGGGACGGTGACCTGGCTGGCGGCCCGGATGGCCGCTCAAGGGGAGATCACCGTCGGCGAGTTGGTCGCGGTCTACGGGTACGCCGCGGTGCTTGTGGTGCCGGTCGCGTTCTTCATCGAGGGCGGCTACGGCCTCAGCCGCGGACTCGTCGCAGCCCGCAGGGTTGTACGTTTCCTTGCCCTGGAGCCCGATTCCGCCGGCACGGAAGCGGTTTCGGACGGGCCGGAGTCCCCGTCCACGCTTCGTGACCCGGCATCCGGCGTCGAGGTGGCGCCCGGAGGGCTGACCGCGTTGGTCAGCGCCCGGCCGTCCGATTCTGCGGCGGTGGTCGACCGCCTCGGCCGTTTCGCCGGGTCGGCCGCGACCTGGGGCGCGATACGCCTGGACGAGATCGACCTGACGCAGGTTCGCCGGCGGATCCTCGTCGCGGACAACGAGGCCGATCTGTTCGCCGGCCCGCTGCGCGAGGTGATCTGCGGCACGCGGGACCGGGATTCGGACACCGTCGCCCGCGGTGTCCACGCGGGCATGGCGCAGGACATCGTCCGCGGCCTGCCCGACGGACTCGACTCGCGCATCGACGCGCAGGGCCGCAACCTCTCCGGAGGTCAGCGCCAGCGCATCCGCCTGGTCCGGGCCCTGCTGGCCGATCCCGAGGTACTCCTGGCGGTCGAGCCCACCTCGGCGGTCGACGCACACACCGAGGCGGCCGTCGCGACCCGGCTGCGCGCCGCACGGACCGGCCGCACCACGGTCGTCACCAGCACGTCACCGCTCCTCCTGGATCAGGCGGACACCGTGCACTACCTGGTCGACGGCTCCGTCGCGGACACCGGCAGCCATCGCGAACTCCTGGACCGGCAGCCCGGCTACCGGCTCCTGGTGTCACGCGGCGTGGACGACGAGGACGACGACCGAGCGGACGAAGGTACCGTCCCGCCGCTCCGGGAGGCCGTGCGATGACTGACCGTTCCCGGCCGACGGCCCGCTCCTTGCCCATAGCCGGACCGTCCGAGGTACGCCGTGCGGCGCTCCGGCTGATCCGGCTGGACGGTCGCCCTTTCGCCGCCATGATCGGCCTCAACGCGCTGGCCGCCTGTGCCGGACTCGCCGGCCCGTGGCTGCTCGGCCGCATCATCGACGAGGTCGGGTCCGGAGGCACAGTGGCCTCGGTGGACCGTCTCGCTCTCACCATGCTCGTCTTCGCGCTGGCCCAGCTCCTCCTGGCCCGTTACGCCGGCTACGTCGGACACCGCTTCGGCGAGCGGGCCCTGGCGCGTATCCGCGAGCAGTTCGCCGACCGGGCGCTCGCGCTGCCCGCCGCGGTGGCCGAGCGGGCCGGGACCGGCGACCTGATGACCCGCGGCACCACCGATGTCGCCGCGGTCGGCGCCACTCTCCGCGATGCCGGACCCGAGGTCCTCATCGCCGGAGTCCAGGCGCTGTTCATCCTCGGCGCGGTCTTCGTGCTCGACCCACTGCTCGGTGCGTGCGGGGTGCTGGGACTGCTCGGCATCTGGTTCGCCGCCCGCTGGTATCTGCGCCGGGCACTCACCGCATACCTTGCCGAGGGGGCCGCCAACTCCGCTCTCGCGGAGCAGCTCGCGGCCACCGCTGCCGGCGCCCGCACCATCGAAGCCCTCGGCCTGCAACAACGCCGCATCGCGGCATGCCAGGAGGACATCGAAAGGTGCCGCACCACCCGGACCCGCACACTGTTCCTCCGCAGCGTGCTCTTCCCGGCCGTGGATATCTCGTACGTCATTCCCGTGACCGGTGTCCTGCTGATCGGCGGCGTGCTGCACGACCACGGCGCGATGAGCCTCGGCGCGGTGGTCGCCTCGGCCCTGTATCTGCGGCAGCTCTCCCAGCCCCTGGACACCATCCTTCAGCAGCTCGAGCAGGTGCAGAGCAGCAGCGCCTCCTTCGCCAGGGTCGAGGGCCTCGGCCTGGCCACGCAAGCACCGCCGGCCGCATCCCTCGCACCGGCCGACGACCGGATCGAAGTGGCCGGTGTCCGTTACGCCTACGACGACGGGGGCGACGTCCTGCACGGTGTCGACCTGACGGTCCGGCCCGGCGAGCGCCTGGTGATCGTCGGTCCCTCCGGCGCGGGCAAGACCACCCTGGGCAGACTGCTGGCCGGCATGGACACACCGCACACCGGCTCGGTGACGGTGGGACAGGTCCCGGTCGCCGGCCTGGACCCCGGCCAACTGCGCCGGCACGTCGTCCTCGTCACCCAGGAACACCACGTGTTCCTCGGCACGGTCCGGGACAACCTGCAGATCGCCTCCGCTCGCGCCACCGACGCCGAGCTGCGCGCGGCGCTCCTCGCTGTCGGCGCCGAGTGGGCCGACGAACTCCCGGACGGCCTGGACACGGATCTGGGGCACGGGGGGCATCGGCCGGACGGGGCCCAGGCACAGCAGCTCGCCCTGGCGCGCGTGGTGCTGGCCGACCCGCACACGCTGATACTCGACGAGGCCACCGCACTCCTGGACCCGAGCACCGCCCGGCACACGGAGCGCGCACTGGCCGCTGTCCTCGAAGGCCGGACCGTCGTCGCCATCGCCCACCGGTTGCAGACGGCCCACGACGCCGACCGGGTGGCCGTGATGGAAGACGGCCGCCTGACCGAACTCGGCACCCACGACGATCTCGTCGCGGCCGACGGCGCCTACGCGGCACTCTGGCACTCGTGGCACGGCGAGGGGCACGGCTAGGGGCACGGCGAGGGGCGTCCCTCCTCCTGAGCCGCGTCGCGCCGGGGTGCCGTCAGGAGGCGGACTCGGATGCGGCCGGTAAGGATGAGGAGTGACCCACCAGGAATCAGGGGCAGGCGAGGACAGGACCGCGTAAGCCCGAGAAGGGACGCACACCGTGGCACGACCCAGGATTCTCGTTGTCGGCGCCGGCTTTGCCGGGGTCGAGTGCGTACGCCGGCTGGAACGCAGGCTCGTTCCCGGCGAAGCCGAGATCACGCTCGTCACCCCGTACTCGTACCAGCTGTATCTGCCGCTCCTGCCGCAGGTCGCCGCCGGCGTACTGACTCCCCAGTCGGTCGCCGTCTCACTGCGCCGCAGCCGGCGCCACCGCACCCGGATCGTGCCGGGCGGGGCCATTGGAGTGGACACCGACGCGAAGGTCTGCGTCGTCCGCAAGATCACTGACGAGATCGTGAACGAACCGTACGACTACATCGTGCTCGCCGCAGGCAGCGTCACCCGGACCTTCGACATCCCCGGACTCGTCGACCACGCCCGGGGGATGAAGACCCTCGCCGAGGCCGCCTACCTCCGCGACCACGTGATCGCCCAGCTCGATCTGGCCGACGCCAGCCAGGACGAGGAGGAACGGGCCTCCCGGCTCCAGTTCGTCGTGGTCGGCGGCGGGTACGCGGGCACGGAGACCGCGGCCTGTCTGCAACGGCTCACCAGCAACGCCCTCAGGCAATACCCGAGGCTCGACCCGAAGCTCATCAAGTGGCATCTGATCGACATCGCCCCCAAGCTCATGCCCGAACTCGGGGACAAGCTCGGCCTGGACGCCATGGAGATCCTGCGCAGGCGCGGCATCGAGGTCTCGCTCGGTGTGTCAATCGCCGAGACGACCGCGGAACGGGTGACGTTCACCGATGGCCGGGTCCTGCCATGCCGCACGCTGATCTGGACGGCGGGCGTCGCCGCCAGCCCGCTGATCGCCACCCTGGGTGCGGAGACGGTACGCGGACGCCTCGCGGTGACGCCCGAACTCTCCCTGCGCGGCTCGGACGGCGTCTTTGCACTCGGTGACGCCGCAGCGGTGCCCGACCTGGCGAAGGGCGACGGGGCCGTCTGCCCGCCCACCGCCCAGCACGCCATGCGTCAGGGCCGCACCCTGGCCGACAACCTCATCGCGACGTTGCGCGGCATGCCGATGATGCCGTACGAGCACAAGGACCTCGGTCTGGTCGTCGACCTCGGCGGCCGGGACGCCGTCTCCAAACCGCTCGGCATCGAGCTGAAGGGCCTCCCCGCCCAGGCGGTGGCCCGCGGCTATCACTGGTCGGCGCTGCGGACGAACGTCGCCAAGACCCGGGTCCTGACGAACTGGATGCTGAACGCGATCGCCGGTGACGACTTCGTACGGACCGGTTTCCAGCTCCGCAGCCCGGCGACGCTGAAGGACTTCGAGCACACCGACGCCTATCTCACCCCGGAGCAGGTCCGCGCGCACACCGCCGCGACAGTGATCCGCCACTGACCGGGTCCGGGTGGACCCGGCCGGTTCAGGTCTGCCGGGAGAGGACCGTCTCGACGGTGTCCGCCTCCTCCGGCCGCTTGTCCTCGCGGTAGCGCAGCACCCGGGCGAACCGCAGAGTGACCCCGGCCGGGTAGCGGGTGGAGCGCTGGAGGCCGTCGTAGGCGATCTCGACGACGAGTTCGGGGCGCACGGTCACCACGTGGCCGTCGTCGCCGGTGGACAGCTCGCCCAGCCGTTCGGTCTGCCAGGTGAGGATGGTGTCGGTGAGCCCTTTGAAGGTCTTGCCGAGCATGACGTACGAGCCGTCGGCCCCCCGCGCCCCGAGATGCAGGTTGGAGAGCTTCCCCGTCCGCCGCCCATGCCCCCATTCCGCCGCGAGCACCACGAGGTCCAGGGTGTGCACCGGCTTCACCTTCAGCCAGGAGGCACCGCGCCGGCCGGCGCTGTAGGGCGCGTCGAGGCTTTTGATCACCACTCCCTCGTGCCCCCGCGCCAGCGTGGTGGCCAGGAACGCGACGGCGGCCTCGCGCGGACCCGCTTCGGCAGGCTCCGCGACGAGGACGCGGCGGACGCGCATCCGCTCCGGAACCAGTCCGGCCAGCGCCGTGTGCCGTTCGGTGAAAGGCAGGTCGAGGAGATCCCGGCCGTCGACCGACAGCGCGTCGAAGAAGACGGGCACGACGGGGACGGTGGCCGCCGCACCGGCCACATCGCGCCGGGAGCCCACCCGGGCGGCGGTCTCCTGGAACGGGCGGGGGCGGCCGTCGGCGCCGAGCGCGATCACCTCGCCGTCGAGAATGAACCGCTCACCGGGGAAGTCGCGTACAGCCGCGGCGATTTCCGGCAGGCGCTCGGTGATGTCGTCGAGCGTCCGGGTATAGAGGCGGACCTCGTCACCGTCCCTGTGTACCTGGACGCGGATGCCGTCCAGCTTCTCCTCGACGACGCAGGAGTCGAGCTTGTCGATCGCTTCGGTGACCGAGCGGGCGGTGTGCGCGAGCATCGGCAGGACGGGGCGGCCCACGGTCAGCCGGAACGCGCCGAGCGCCTCCGGCCCCCGCGCCAGCAGTTCACGGGCGACCGCTTGCAGCGACCCGGCGAGCATCACGGCCCGCCGTACGTCCTCGGGCGGCGCCCCGGCGGCCCGGGCGAGCGCGTCGGCGGCGACGGCGTCCAGGGCGCCCTGGCGCACCTCACCGGTGAGCAGGGCGCGCAGGAAGCGCTGCTCGTCGGCGGTGGCACCGCCGAGGAGCCGTTGGAGGCGTGCGCGGCGGCCGGTCTGGGAACCGGCGCCCGACAGAGCACCGATGGCCGTCAGCTCGGCGTCCACCTCCGCCACGGTGAGGGCGGGGTCGGCGGCGGGCGGCACCGGGTCGCCCAGTGTGCTCCAGCCGATGCCGAGCCGCCCCTGCGGAAGGCGGCCGGAGAGATACGGGATGACGATCGGGACGTCGTCCGGTGCGGTGTCCCGGAACAGGTCGGCCAGCAGGGCGACCTTCCGGGACCGTGCCGACGTCGCGGCGACATCCAGGGACACACGGGCGAGCCGGGCAAGCAGCATGCAGTCATGGTGCTACGGCTCGCCGCCCACCGCCCGCGCACGCGGGAGGAAGCGTCAGATGACGTTGAGGGCGGCGGCGCCGCCCACTCCCCCGAGCACCATGAAGACGGGCATCAGCACCTTCAGCTCCACCCAGCTGCCGGCCCGGAAGCGCATCGCCTTCGGCGGTCCGATCGGGTACCAGCGCCTGCGCCCCAGCGGGATCGGCCACAGGATCGGGCAGCCGGAGACGGTCAGCGCATCGCCGATGTCATGGACGAGCGCCCCCAGCACGATGGGCAGCCCGAGCCACAGGTACTCCTGGCCGGGTGCGGTGAACAGCCAGTCGGAGCCGTTGCCCGCCTTGTCCAGGACACCCGCCAGAATCCAGGCGCTGGTCGCCCCCAGGAGCCAGACCAGGACGTCGCTGGACATCCGGGCGGCTCGCCACAGCAGTCCTTCGACGGCGAGCACCAGATGGATGAAGAGGATCGCCAGGACCGCCCACCGGCCGCCGGTGACCGCCGCGACGGAGGCGCCCGCACCGATCAGCACGGCCCACAGCCAGGTGTGGGTCAGGGTCCGGTGGCCGCCGCTCCTGCGCGGGTCACCGGGTCCCCTGGTCGACTTGTAGACGGCGTACGAGAGCTTGTCGACGATCTCGCAGAGGCCCTTGGAGACCGGCCCGAAGGCCCGCGAGATGGTCGCCGACTTGTGGTCGAGGTCGGGGGCGAGCGCGGCACCCGCGCAGATCAGACCGCCCACGACCAGGACGGGCCAGGGCATCGGATGGCCGGCGGCGGCCGCCGCCGCGCCCACCCCCAGCCAGGCCGCTGCCCCTGACAGAGAGTGCGCCGGTCCCATCATGGTCGTTCCCGCCCCCGTAGATCTTGCGTGGCCATGGCCCGTGCGGCGCGGCCGAGTTGAGTGGGCAGCGTATCGTCCGTGATCTTCGGCTGATCCGCCGGTTCCCTCATCCGGGCGGAAGACAGGCAAGATGGGGGTGTGACCCTTATCGATCAGCTGCCCCCGACCGCCGACCCGGACGCCCTCTTCGAGGCCTTCTCGTCATGGACCGAGACCCAGGGCATCACCCTCTATCCCGCTCAGGAAGAGGCGCTGATCGAGGTGGTTTCCGGGGCGAACGTGATCCTTTCCACGCCCACGGGCTCCGGAAAGAGTCTGGTCGCCGCCGGTGCGCACTTCACGGCGCTGGCCCAGGACAAGGTCACCTTCTACACCGCGCCGATCAAGGCGCTGGTCTCGGAGAAGTTCTTCGATCTGTGCAAGCTCTTCGGCACGGAGAACGTCGGCATGCTGACCGGCGACGCCTCGGTCAACGCCGACGCCCCGGTCATCTGCTGCACCGCCGAGGTGCTGGCCTCGATCGCGCTGCGCGACGGCAAGTACGCCGATGTCGGCCAGGTCGTGATGGACGAGTTCCACTTCTACGCGGAGCAGGACCGCGGCTGGGCCTGGCAGATCCCGATCCTGGAACTGCCGCAGGCCCAGTTCGTCCTGATGTCGGCGACACTCGGCGATGTCGCGATGTTCGAGAAGGACCTCACGCGCCGCACCGGCCGTCCCACCTCGGTGGTGCGCTCGGCGAGCCGGCCGGTCCCGCTCAGTTACGAGTACCGGCTGACGCCGATCACCGAGACGCTCACCGAGCTGCTGGACACCCGGCAGTCCCCCGTCTACATCGTGCACTTCACCCAGGCCGCGGCCGTCGAGCGGGCGCAGTCGCTCATGAGCATCAACATGTGCACGAAGGAGGAGAAGGAGAAGATCGCCGACCTGATCGGCAACTTCCGCTTCACCACCAAGTTCGGCCAGAACCTCTCGCGCTATGTGCGCCACGGCATCGGCGTGCACCACGCCGGGATGCTGCCCAAGTACCGGCGCCTGGTGGAGAAGCTCGCCCAGGCGGGTCTGCTGAAGGTGATCTGCGGTACGGACACCCTCGGCGTCGGCGTCAACGTACCCATCCGCACGGTGCTGTTCACCGCGCTCACCAAGTACGACGGCACCCGGGTCCGTACGCTGCGCGCCCGGGAGTTCCACCAGATCGCCGGCCGTGCCGGGCGGGCCGGGTTCGACACGGCGGGCTTCGTCGTCGCCCAGGCCCCCGAGCACGTCATCGAGAACGAGAAGGCCGTCAAGAAGGCGGGCGACGACGTGAAGAAGAAGCGCAAGGTGGTCCGTAAGAAGGCCCCCGAGGGCTTCGTCGCCTGGTCGGAGACCACCTTCGACAAGCTGATCCAGTCCGACCCCGAGCCGCTGACCTCCCGCTTCCGGGTCACGCACACGATGCTGCTTTCCGTGATCGCGCGCCCCGGCAATGCCTTCGATGCGATGCGGCAAATGCTGGAGGACAACCACGAGCCGCGCAAGGCGCAGCTGCGTCACATCAGGCGGGCCATCGCCATCTACCGTTCGCTGCTCGACGGCGGTGTGGTGGAGCAGCTGGACAAGCCGGATGCCGAGGGCCGGATCGTACGGCTGACCGTCGATCTCCAGCAGGACTTCGCGCTCAACCAGCCGCTGTCCACCTTCGCGCTGGCCTCGTTCGATCTGCTGGACGTCGAATCCCCCTCGTACGCCCTGGACATGGTCTCCGTCGTCGAGTCCACCCTGGACGACCCCCGGCAGATCCTCGCCGCCCAGCAGAACAAGGCGCGGGGCGAGGCGGTCGGCCAGATGAAGGCGGACGGGATCGAGTACGAGGAGCGCATGGAGCTGCTCCAGGACGTCACTTACCCGAAGCCGCTGAGCGAGCTGCTGTGGCACGCGTACGACGTCTACCGCACGAGCCATCCGTGGGTCGGTGACCACCCGGTGTCGCCGAAGTCGGTGATTCGGGACATGTACGAACGGGCCATGACGTTCGCGGAGTTCACCTCGCACTACGAGCTGGCGCGTACAGAGGGCATCGTCCTGCGCTATCTGGCGGGCGCGTACAAGGCTCTTGAGCACACGATCCCGGACGACCTCAAGTCGGAGGACCTGGAGGATCTGATCGCCTGGCTCGGCGAGATGGTCCGTCAGGTGGACTCCAGTCTGCTGGACGAGTGGGAGCAGCTCGCCAATCCGGAGGTGGAGACCGCCGAGCAGGCGCAGGAGCGCGCGGACGAGGTCAAGCCGGTCACGTCGAACGCGCGCGCCTTCCGGGTCCTGGTCCGCAACGCGATGTTCCGCCGGGTGGAGCTGGCCGCCCTGGACCGGGTCCGCGAACTCGGCGAGATGGACGCCGAGTCGGGCTGGGACGAGGACGCCTGGGGCGAGGCGATGGACGGGTACTGGGACGCGCACGAGGACCTGGGAACCGGCCCCGACGCCCGCGGGCCGAAGCTGCTGAAGATCGACGAGGACCGGGAGCACGGCCTGTGGCGGGTCTGGCAGGCTTTCGCCGACCCGGCCGGGGACCATGACTGGGGCATCAGTGCCGAGGTCGATCTGGCCGCTTCCGACGAGGAGGGCCGGGCGGTCGTCCGGGTCACCTCCGTGGGGCAGCTGTAACGACGAACCGGCTTCGAGAGTGGAGAAGAACCGTATGACGAACCCCGCCGAGCGCCTGGTCGATCTTCTCGACCTGGAGCGGATCGAGGTCAACATCTTCCGTGGCCGCAGCCCGCAGGAGTCCCTCCAGCGGGTCTTCGGCGGCCAGGTCGCCGGGCAGGCGCTGGTGGCGGCGGGCCGCACCACCGACGGCGACCGCCCGGTCCACTCACTGCACGCCTACTTCCTGCGCCCGGGGCGCCCCGGGGTGCCGATCGTCTACGAGGTCGAGCGGGTACGGGACGGCCGGTCGTTCACCACCCGCCGGGTCACGGCCGTGCAGGAGGGCCGGACGATCTTCAATCTGACGGCCTCGTTCCACCGCCCGGAGGAGGGCGGCTTCGAGCACCAGCTGCCGCCCGCCCGCGAGGTCCCCGACCCCGACGAGCTGCCGACCGTCGCCGACGAGGTACGCGAGCACCTGGGCGCCCTGCCGGAGGCACTGGAGCGGATGGCCAGGCGCCAGCCCTTCGACATCCGTTACGTGGACCGGCTGCGCTGGACGCACGAGGAGATCAAGGACGCCGATCCGCGCAGCGCCGTGTGGATGCGCGCAGTCGGCCCGCTGGGCGACGACCCGCTCGTCCACACCTGCGCGCTGACGTACGCGAGTGACATGACGCTGCTCGACGCGGTCCGGATTCCGGTGGAACCTCTGTGGGGGCCGCGCGGTTTCGACATGGCGTCACTGGACCACGCGATGTGGTTCCACCGGCCGTTCCGGGCGGACGAGTGGTTCCTGTACGACCAGGAGTCGCCGATCGCGACGGGCGGGCGGGGGCTGGCCCGCGGCCGTATCTACGACCGCGAAGGGCAGTTGCTGGTATCGGTGGTGCAGGAGGGACTGTTCCGGCGGCTTGAGCCCTGAGCCCCGTCCTTCGACGAGGCGGGGGCCTCGGACGAGGTGGCGGCCCGGGTCGCCGCACAGGTCTCGGACGCCGGCGAGGTCGCCCGGTCCCGGCAGTTCCCCTTCCGCTATCTGGCCGCACACCGACATACGCCGTCGCAGCGCTGGGCAGCCCCGCTGGAACGGGCACTGAGCCACTCTCTTGCCAACGTACCGGCCCTGCCCGACCGCACGCCGATCCTGGTGGACCGATCCGACTCCATGTTCCGGGACACCGTCTCCGAGCGGTCCAAGCTGACCCGGGCGGACGCGGCGGCGGTGTTCGGTGCCGCGTTGGCGATGCGCGCCCAGCAGGCGGATCTGGTGGAGTTCGGCTGGTCCAGCGCGGCGGTGCCGTTCGCGGCGGGGGAACCGGTGCTCGACGTGCTGAAACGGTTCCACAGCCTCGGGGGCACCCACACCACGAGGGCGGTGCGCGCCTGTTACCGGGAGCACGATCGCGTCCTGATCGTCACCGACGAGCAGGCCGCGCACCACGACCCCGGCGGGCCGGCCGAACCTGTTCCGGCCGGGATCCCGGTCTACACCTGGAACCTGGCGGGGTACCAGCCCGCCCACGGCCCAACGGGCCCCCACCGGCACACCTTCGGCGGCCTCACGGACGCCGCGTTCCGGATGGTCGGCCTCATCGAGGCCGGCCGCCATGCCGCCTGGCCGTGGACTGCCAACCCGGCGTAGCGAGCTCCGGGTGGACCGATACGAGTCCCGTACGGCTCAGATGCCCGGCAGCCTGTCCTGGTCGACCTCGTGGCGGCGGGTGCGGATGTCCGGGGCGGCGGGGTGCAGTTTGGCGTCGCAGGCGGGGCCCAGGCCGGTACGGCGTGACGCCGTGCCGGTGAGAGGGCGTCCGCACATCCGGCAGCGCACCAGACGACGGCCGGTGGCCGCGTCGGTCTCGGGCAGCGGTTCGGCCCCTGGCCCGGCGGGCAGGGCGGGAAAGGCACCGGGAAGAGGCTCTGGTT
The DNA here is from genome assembly GCF_042670885.1 of Streptomyces sp. NPDC057136. NCBI lineage: Bacteria > Bacillati > Actinomycetota > Actinomycetes > Kitasatosporales > Streptomycetaceae > Streptomyces > Streptomyces sp. NPDC057136. Next base: position 140,370 of record NZ_JBHUUV010000007.1, on the reverse strand, counting down.
CGGGGGACGGCACGCACCGATCTTGTCAGGAGCCGCCCCGTCCCGGCCGCACCGAGCAGTGCCCGGGATCAAGCCGTATCCCCCATCCGGGATATCCTCTCTGATATGAGAGAGGCAGAGGGACTGGAGCCCGGCTCCGTCGACGCCCGGCTGGCTGCCCGGCTGGGCGAGCTGCGCACCGGGCACGGGTGGTCGCTCGACGAGTTGTCCCGTCGGAGCGGAGTGAGCCGCTCGACGCTGTCGCGGCTGGAGCGCGGCGAGATGAGTCCGACCGCCGCGCTGCTGGGGCGGCTGTGCACGGTGTACGGGCGGACCATGTCGCGCCTGCTGATGGAGGTGGAGACGGAGCCCCCGCTGCTGGTGCCCGCCGGGCGGCAGCCCGTCTGGCGGGACGAGGCGTCCGGATTCGTCCGCCGTTCGGTCTCGCCGCCGCACGCCGGACTGCGCGGCGAGGTGATCGAGGGCAGGCTCGAAGCGGGCGCCACCGTCTCGTACGAGGACCCGCCCGTACCCGGCCTCGAACAGCATCTCTGGGTCCTGGAGGGCGCATTGGAGATCACGGTCCACGGGAGCGTCCACACGGTGCGCACCGGTGACTGTCTGCGCTTCCGGCTGCACGGCCCCTCCCGCTTCCACTGCCCGGGGCCGGCCCCGGTCCGTTACGCCCTTCTGATCGTCCTCCCCTGACCATGCCCCCACCCCGCGCCGAGAAAGGCACCTGCGACATGACCGAGATCGCCCCCGTCACCGGCCCCGAACTGGTCACGTACGCCGACGAGTTGGCGGCCCTCCTGGTGGAGACCGTCGACGGCGGGTCCTCGGTGGGCTTCCTCGCTCCGCTCGATCGCGGCGAGGCCGCCGCCTGGTGGCGGGAGCGGGCCGCGTCCGTCGACGCGGGCCATCACCTGGTGTGGCTCGCCCGCGACGGGGAAAGGGTGGCCGGCACCATCGGCCTGATCCGGCCGACTCTCCCCAACGCCCGCCACCGCGCCGAAGTGGCGAAGCTGATGGTCCGGCCCTCGGCCCGGGGACAGGGACTCGGCCGCCGTCTGCTCACGGCCGCCGAGGAGACGGCGGCCGGGTCCGGTGTGACGCTGCTGATCCTGGACACCGAGTCGGGCAGCCCCGCCGAACACCTCTACCGCGCGGCGGGCTGGACGGAGTGCGGGTCCATTCCGGATTACGCGGGCGACCCGGCCGGTGTACTCAAGCCGACCACCTTCTACTACAAGACACTGTGCCGCCCCGGCGCGCCCGGGGCGGCACAATGAAGAGCGACACCACGCGAACCGAGGAGTAGCTCCATGACGCTGTACGACATCCCGCTCCACACGCTCACCGGCGAGCCGACCACGCTCGGCGCCTACCGGGGCCAGGTGCTCCTGCTGGTGAACGTGGCCTCGAAGTGCGGGCTCACCCCGCAGTACGAAGGTCTGGAGCGGCTCCAGAAGCAGTACGGCGACCGCGGCTTCACCGTCCTCGGCGTTCCCTGCAACCAGTTCGCGGGCCAGGAGCCGGGCAGCGCCGAGGAGATCCAGAACTTCTGCTCGGCCACGTACGGCGTCAGCTTCCCGCTCCTGGAGAAGCTCGACGTCAACGGTGACGGCCGCCACCCGCTGTACACGGAGCTGACGAAGCTCGCGGACGCCGACGGCTCCGCCGGTGACGTCCAGTGGAACTTCGAGAAGTTCCTGATCTCCCCGGCGGGCGAGCCGGTCGCCCGTATCCGCCCCCGCACCGAGCCGGAGGACTCCGAGGTCATCGCCGCCATCGAGGCCCAGCTGCCGGCCTGACACACGGGGCTCAAGCGCCGGACGGGGTTGAAAATCAAGCCCGTCGAGGGGGTCCCCCATTGCCCTTTAGGTAATGGGGGAGACGAAGCGGTGAGCGGACGACCCGGTGGACCTTTCCGGTCACCGAGCTAGCGGATCGGCATGCCCGACAGCGTGCGGGCGATCACGAGGCGCTGGATCTCGCTGGTGCCCTCGAAGATCGTGTAGATCGCGGCGTCCCGGTGCATCCGCTCCACCGGGTACTCACGGGTGAAGCCGTTGCCGCCGAGAATCTGGATGGCCTGGGCGGTGACCTTCTTGGCCGTCTCGCTCGCGTAGAGCTTCGACATGGAGCCCTCCGCCGAGGTGAACGGCTTGCCCGTGGTCGCCATCCAGGAGGCGCGCCAGACCAGCAGCCGGGCCGCGTCGATCTGCGTACGCATGTCGGCGAGCTGGAAGGCGATGCCCTGGTTGTCGATGATCGGCCGGCCGAACTGCGTCCGCGTCCTGGCGTAGTCGAGCGCGACCTCGTACGCGGCGCGGGCCGTACCGACGGCCATCGCGCCGACGGCCGGCCGGGAGGCCTCGAAGGTGGCCATCGCGGCGTTCTTGTCACGCCCCCAGCCTCCGGCCGGGGGGACCCCCTTCTCGCTTCGCTCGCCGCCACCGGACCTGGCCCGCTCACGAGCCCGGGCCATGCGCTCGTCGAGCTTCTCCTTGCCGCCCAGCAGGCAGCTGCCCGGCACCCGCACGTCCTCCAGGACGACCTCGGCGGTGTGCGAGGCACGGATGCCGTGCTTCTTGAACTTCTGGCCCTGGGAGAGCCCCGCGGTGTCCGGCGGGACGATGAAGGAGGCGTGCCCCTTGGAGCCGAGCTCCGCGTCGACAACCGCGACAACGACGTGGACATTGGCGATTCCGCCATTGGTCGCCCAGGTCTTCGTACCGTTGAGGACCCACTCGTCCTTGGCCTCGTCGTAGACCGCGCGGGTGCGCATCGCGCCCACGTCGGAGCCCGCGTCCGGCTCGGACGAGCAGAAGGCGGCGACCTTCACATCGTTCGCGTCGCCGTACATCTGCGGAATCCAGGTGCCGATCTGCTCCTCGGTGCCGTTGGCAAGGACGCCCACGGCCGCCAGGCCCGTACCGACAATGGAGAGGGCGATGCCCGCGTCGCCCCAGAAGAGCTCCTCCATGGCCATCGGGATGCCGAGGCCCGTGGGGTCGAAGAACTGCTGCGCGTAGAAGTCGAGGGAGTAGATGCCTACCTTGGCGGCCTCCTGGATAACGGGCCAGGGCGTCTCCTCACGCTCGTCCCACTCCGAAGCGGCCGGCCGGATGACATCCGCCGCGAAACCGTGGAGCCAGTCCCGGACCTGCTTCTGGTCGTCGTTGAGATCGAGCGTGAACTCGGCCATGTTCCCCTCCATGCACTGCCGTGATAAACGTACGTTACTTGCGGTAACTACAGTCTGTTACCGGCAAGTAGGCACTGTCAACCACCCGGACTCCGATCCGCGTCATCGCAGAGCAGGGTGTTACGTTGCCCAGGCGTGAAGAAAAGGCATGGCCAGGGGTGGGGAGACACGGCATGGAGACCACACGACAGGCCGAGCGTCAGCGGAGCGCGGCCGAGCGCCGCCGCCGCGAGCTGCTCGAGGCTGCGGACCGGGTGGTGCTCAGAGACGGGCCCAAGGCGTCGATGAACGCGATCGCCGCAGAGGCCGGGATCACCAAACCCATCCTCTATCGCCACTTCGGCGACAAGGGCGGGCTCTACCGCGCACTCGCCAAACGCCACACCGACGCCCTGCTCAGCGCCCTCCGCGCGGCGCTCGACGCGCCCGCCGAGCGCCGGGAGCGGGTCGAGGCGACGCTCGACACCTACCTCGCGGCGATCGAGGCCCGCCCCCAGGTCTACCGCTTCCTGATGCACCCCTCCGACGACGCGGCCCCCTCGCCCGAGCAGGGCTTCGACGTCGGCCGGCACTCGGCCCCGCTGCTGCGCCGTCTCGGCGAGGAGCTGGGCAAGGTGATCGCCGAACGCGTGGACCTCGGTCCGGACAACGAGCAGATGGCCCGCATCTGGGGCCACGGAATCGTCGGCATGATGCACGCGGCGGGCGACTGGTGGCTGGGCGACCGCCCTTGCTCACGCGCCCAGCTGGTGCGCAGCCTCGCCGATCTGCTCTGGGGCAGGCTCGCCGAGGCGGGCGACCGGCCCGGCGGTTCCGGCTTCTGAGCCGCGCTCAGCCGGTCGGCCCCCACGGCGCCCGCCGGACCGCGCGCAGCGCCCTGGCGCGGCGCAGTCCGGTGAGCCGGTCCGTGTAGACGCTGCCTTCGAGGTGATCGCACTCGTGCTGGAGGCACCGGGCGAACCAGCCGGTGCCGGTGATCCGCACCGGATTTCCGTCGACGTCCACCCCGTCGACGACGGCGTGGTCGAAGCGCTCGGTGCCGGCCTCCAGGCCCGGAAGTGAAAGACACCCTTCCGGTCCGCGTACGGTAATGCCGTCCACCTCGATCAGTTTCGGGTTCACGACATGGCCCAGGTGACGAAGATCATCGTCATCCGGACAGTCGTACACGAACACCTTCAGCGGGACGCCGATCTGATTGGCGGCGAGCCCGACACCCTGCGCCGCGTACATCGTGGCGAACATGTCCTCGACCAGTCGGGCGAGGGCCGGCCCGAAGTCGGTGACGTCCTCGCAGGGGCTGTGGAGGACAGGGTCGCCGAAGAGACTCATGGCACGAATGAGTCCGGAACTGCCGGGGATCGGGCGGTTTCGCATGGCGGCAAGCGTACGTTCCGCCGCGGTCCGCACCTTCCCGTGGTGCCGCGGTGCGGTCGTGGCACCGGACATCGATAGGCTGGGCGCGGACCGATGCAAGGAGGATCTAGGACGATGGCAGGCAACACGGAGCCGTTGTCGCCGCGGGCCAAGCTCGCCGTGACGGCGGGCAAGGCCGCGGCGGCGGTGTCGCGCGCTGCGGGGCGCGGCAGCGGATCGGTGATCGGCGGCCGGGTGGCGCTCAAGCTCGACCCCGACCTGCTGGGGCGGCTGGCGCAGCACCTGGACGTGATCCTCGTGTCGGCGACGAACGGCAAGACGACCACCACGAGGCTGATCGCCGAGGCACTGGGGGCCGCTGGGCCCGTCGTGTCGAACGCGCTCGGCGCCAACATGCCGGCGGGGATCACCTCCGCGCTGGCCGGCGGCTCGGACGCCAAGTACGGCGTGATCGAGGTCGACGAGAAGTACCTCGCCGGGGTCGCCCGCGACACGACGCCCAAGGTGATCGCGCTGCTCAACCTCTCGCGCGACCAGCTGGACCGCGCCGCGGAGACCCGGATGCTGGCCGAGAAGTGGCGTGAGGGCCTGTCCGGCTCGAAGGCCGTGATCGTCGCCAACGCCGACGACCCGCTGATCGTCTGGGCGGCGTCCTCCTCCCCCAATGTGGTCTGGGTCGCGGCCGGTCAGGCGTGGAAGGACGACGCCTGGTCCTGCCCCTCGTGCGGTGGCGTGATGCAGCGCCCCGGCGACGACTGGTTCTGCGGCGAGTGCGGTTTCCGCCGCCCCGCCCCGAGCTGGGCGCTGAACGGCGACTACGTACTCGACCCGCACGGTTCGGCCTGGCCGATCCACCTCCAGCTGCCCGGACGCGCGAACAAGGCGAACGCCACCAGTTCGGCCGCGGTCGCCGCCGTCTTCGGTGTGCCGCCGCAGGTCGCCCTGGAGCGCATGTACCAGGTGCAGGCCGTGGCGGGCCGCTACGACGTCGTCACCTTCCTCGGCCGTGAGCTGCGGCTCCTGCTGGCGAAGAACCCGGCGGGCTGGCTCGAAACGTTTTCCCTGATCGATCCGCCGCCCACGCCGGTGATCCTCTCCGTCAATGCCCGTGGCGCGGACGGCACGGACACCTCCTGGCTCTGGGACGTCGACTACACCCAGCTGTACGGCCACCCGATCTTCGTGCTCGGTGACCGCAAGCTGGACCTCGCGGTCCGCCTCGAGGTGGCCGGTCTCGACTTCCGGGTCTGCGAGACGCTGGACGAGGCCGTCCAGCTGGCGCCGCCCGGCCGTATCGAGGTCATCGCCAACTACACCGCCTTCCAGGATCTGCGCCGTCGTGTCGGCAACTGACCCCGGCCCCGGCCCCCTCCGGAGAGGACGAAGCATGAGCAACAACAGCCTGCGGCTGGTGTGGGTCTACCCCGACCTCCTCAGCACCTACGGCGACCAGGGCAACGCCCTCGTGGTGGAGCGCCGGGCCCGGCAGCGCGGTCTCGACGTGCAGCGCGTCGACGTCCGCAGCGACCAGCCCATTCCCACCTCCGGCGACATCTATCTGATCGGTGGCGGTGAGGACCGGCCGCAGCGGCTCGCCGCCGAGCGGCTGCGCCGCGACGGCGGCCTGAGCCGGGCCGCGTCCAACGGCGCGATCATCTTCTCGGTGTGCGCGGGCTACCAGATCCTCGGCCACGAGTTCATCAACGACCTCGGTGAGCGCGAGCCGGGTCTCGGTCTGCTCGATGTGGTCTCCACGCGTGGCGAGGGCGCCCGGTGCGTAGGCGACGTACTCGCGGACATCGACCCGAACCTGGGTCTGCCGCCCCTGACCGGTTTCGAGAACCACCAGGGCGTCACCCATCTCGGCCCGACGGCACGGCCGTTCGCCCGGGTGCAGTTCGGCCGGGGCAACGGCACCGGGGACGGCACCGAAGGCGCGTACAACGACACGGTGTTCGGTACGTACATGCACGGCCCCGTGATGGCACGCAATCCGCTGATCGCGGATCTGCTGCTGAAACTGGCTCTCGACGTGAACGCGCTGCCGCCGACCGACGACCGCTGGTACGAGGCGCTGCGCTCCGAGCGCATCGCCGCGGCGGCGCAGCCCGCCTGAGGCCGTTTCGGCTCAACTGAGCAGCGTCCAGCAGGCGGACGCCCGGTTCGGTCCCGCCACCCTGCGCCGGTAGGGTGGCGGGGATCAAACCGGACGACGTGGTCCGGTCGTCGGCCCCACGTTGCAAAGGTTTCCCGGGCAATGCGAATTGGTGTACTCACCTCCGGCGGCGACTGCCCCGGCCTCAATGCCGTCATCCGTTCCGTCGTGCACCGCGCGGTGGTGGACCACGGCGACGAGGTCATCGGCTTCCACGACGGCTGGAGGGGCCTCCTCGAGTGCGACTACCGCAAGCTCGACCTCGACGCGGTCAGCGGCATCCTCGCCCGTGGCGGCACCATCCTCGGCTCCTCCCGCGTCCAGCCCGCCCATCTGCGTGACGGTGTGGAGCGGGCCAGGGGCCATGTCTCCGATCTCGGCCTGGACGCCATCATCCCCATCGGCGGCGAGGGCACGCTCAAGGCGGCCAATCTGCTCTCCGAGGCGGGTCTGCCGATCGTCGGGGTGCCGAAGACGATCGACAACGACATCGCCTCCACCGACGTGACCTTCGGTTTCGACACCGCCGTCGGTGTCGCGACCGACGCCCTGGACCGGCTCAAGACCACGGCCGAGTCGCACCAGCGAGTGCTGATCGTCGAGGTCATGGGACGGCACACCGGCTGGATCGCCCTGCACTCGGGCATGGCGGCCGGTGCGCACGCCATCGTCGTCCCGGAGCGCCCCTTCGACATCGACGAGCTGACCACACTCGTCGGGCGGCGCTTCTCGGCCGGCAAGAAGTTCGCGATCGTCGTCGTCGCCGAGGGCGCGAAGCCGCGGGAGGGCTCCATGGAGTTCGCCCAGGGCACCAAGGACATCTACGGGCACGAGCGGTTCGCCGGAGTGGCGACGCAGCTCTCCATCGAGCTGGAGCACAGGCTCGGCAAGGAGGCCCGCCCGGTGATCCTCGGCCATGTGCAGCGCGGCGGTACCCCGACGGCGTACGACCGGGTCCTCGCCACCCGCTTCGGCTGGCACGCGGTGGAGGCGGCGCACCGCGGCGAGTTCGGCATGATGACGGCGCTGCGCGGCACGGACATCACGATGGTGCCGCTGGCGGCGGCCGTGGAGACCCTGAAGACGGTTCCGGCGGAGCGTTACGCCGAGGCCGAGTGCGTGCTCTGACCCGCTCGTAGTCACGGACTGCCCCCGGCCGCAGCTGCGGCCGGGGGCAGTTCTACTCTGGACCCGGACAAGCGGCACGAATCGGGGATGTCCCCAGCGGGAGTGAACAGATGGACCACAGCGGGCACGGCATGAACATGGATCTGCCGCCGTTCACGCTGGGACGTGGGCTGGAATTCTCCGCGGACCCGTTCTTCCTGGTCGGCTGCATCCTGGCGCTCGCGCTGTACGGGTACGCCGTGCTGCGGCTGCGCAGGCGCGGGGACGGCTGGCCGGTCAACCGGATCGTCTTCTTCGTCTTCGGTGTGCTGTCCATCGCCCTGGTGATGTGCACCAAGCTCAACGACTACGGCATGGTCATGTTCAGCGTGCACATGGTGCAGCACATGGTGATCAGCATGCTGTCGCCGATCCTGCTGCTGCTCGGCGCGCCGGTGACACTGACGCTGCGGGCACTGCCGGTCGCCGGGCGGGACCGGACAGGGCCGCGCGAGGTGCTCCTCATGCTGCTGCACAGCCGGTACATGAAGATCATCACGCATCCGGTGTTCACGATCCCGCTCTTCATCGCCAGTCTGTACGCGCTCTACTTCACCCCGCTCTTCGACTTCCTGATGGGATCGAAGCCCGGCCATCTCGCGATGATGCTGCACTTCCTCGCCGTCGGCCTGGTGTTCTTCTGGCCGATCATGGGGATCGACCCGGGCCCGCACCGGCCGGGCTATGTGATGCGGATGCTGGAGCTCTTCGCGGGCATGCCGTTCCACGCGTTCTTCGGGATCGCGCTGATGATGGCGAGCCAGCCGATGGTGGAGACGTACAAGAATCCGCCGGCCTCGCTCGGCGTCGACGCACTCAGTGATCAGAACTGGGCGGGCGGTATCGCCTGGGCGTTCAGCGAGATCCCCTCGGTGCTGGTGCTGATCGCGCTGGTATTCCAGTGGTACCGCTCCGAGCAGCGGACCGCGAAGCGCTCGGACCGGGCGGCCGACCGGGACGGCGACAAGGAGCTGGCGGCCTACAACGCGTATCTCGCCTCTTTGCAGGCGCGCGGACAGTAGCGCGGAGCGCCCCCACGGGGCGACCATGGGCTCAACGGCCACGCGGCCGGTGAGGAGCGTGCGCGCATGTCCGGTTCCGTGAAAACCATGGGAGTGCTCACCCTCGGGGCGCTGGTTGCCGTGACGGGATACACGGTGGCGCTGGGGAGCAACGGCTGGCTCTGGTTCGGCTGGGTGGTACTGGGTCTGGCAACACTGGGAATGGCGGCCACGCAGGACGGCTGATCCGCTCCGACGGAGCGGCGCACCACCGGTCGGAGCCGGGCACCGGCGTGGTGACCGGTCAGTACGGCCCCGCGTCTGCGACGGGCGTCCTAGACTGACGGTCTCCCCGCACCACGATGACCTGGCACGACACAGCCCTGAGCCGACCGGCAGAGCGAGGTGCACCCTCTGTGTTCTATTACGTCCTGAAATACGTTGTGCTGGGGCCCGTGTTGCGCTTGTTGTTCCGGCCGCGGATCGAGGGGCTGGAACACATTCCCGCCGACGGGGCGGCCATCGTCGCCGGCAATCATCTGTCGTTCTCCGACCACTTCCTGATGCCCGCGATCATCAAGCGGCGCATCACCTTTCTGGCGAAGGCGGAGTACTTCACAGGCCCAGGTCTCAAGGGCCGGCTGACCGCCGCCTTCTTCCACAGCGCGGGGCAGATTCCGGTGGACCGTTCCGGCAAAGACGCCGGTCAGGCCGCGATCCGCGAGGGGCTCGGCGTACTGGCCAAGGGCGAGCTGCTGGGGATCTACCCGGAAGGCACCCGGTCGCACGACGGGCGGCTGTACAAGGGCAAGGTCGGGGTCGCGGTGATGGCGATCAAGGCGGGGGTGCCGGTGGTCCCCTGCGCGATGGTCGGCACCTTCGAGATCCAGCCGCCCGGAAAGGTCGTCCCGCGGATCAAGCAGGTCACGATCCGTTTCGGTGAGCCGCTCGAGTTCTCCAGGTACGCCGGCCTGGAGGACCGGAAGGCGGCGATCCGGGCCGTCACGGACGAGATCATGTACGCGATCCTCGGCCTGTCCGGCCAGGAGTACGTCGACGAGTACGCGGCCAAGGTGAAGGCCGCGCAGGCGGACCAGCCGAAGAAGTTCCCCCGGCTGCGACGCTGACCGCGAATCTGCGCTCAGCGAAGGTTCCTGGCCCGTTGGCGGCCCGCCCCCTAGCGTCTCCCTTCATGAGCAGAGGACACGCATACGTGCTCGGAGCGACGGGCCAGATCGGGCGGGTGACCGTCACGGCGCTCGTCGAGGACGGTTGGGAGGTGACCGCGGCCTCGCACGGCGGCGGCCGGGACGGCACCTGGCCCGACGAGGTGCGCAGCGTCCGCCTCGACCGGGACGAGGACGGGGCACTCGCGGCGGCACTGGGCGAGGGCTGCGACGTCCTGGTCGACATGGTGGCGTTCGACGGGGCGCACGCCCGGCAGCTGACCGGTCTCGCGGACCGGATCGGTTCTGCGGTGGTCATCTCCAGCGGCGCGGTGTACGAGGACGAGCAGGGCCGCAGTTTCGACACCCAGGACCGCCCCGACGGGGGCCCGCACTACCCGTTGCCGATCCCGGAGTCCCTCGCCACCGTGGCACCGGGCGACGGGACGTACGCGACGCGCAAGATCCGCCTGGAGCATGATCTGCTGGCCGCCGCGGATTCTCTCCCGGTGACGCTGCTGCGGGCGGGGGCCGTTCACGGGCCGTACTGCCGCACCCCGCGCGAGCTGTACTTCGTCAAGCGCGCCGTGGACGGCCGGGCGCGCCGCGTGCTGGCCTACGGGGGCGCCAGCCGCTTCCACCCCGTCCATGTGTCCAATGTGGCGGAGCTGATCCGGCTGGCCGCGCTGCGGCCCGGCAGCCGCGTGCTGAACGCGGCGGACCCCGAGGCTCCGACGGTCGCCGAGATCGGTGAGGCCGTCGACGAGGTGCTCGGCAGGAAGACGGAGACCGTGCTGCTGGCGGGCGCGCCTGCCCCGGGCCGGGTCGGGGAGACCCCGTGGAGCGCGGCGCACGACATCGTGTACGACATGGCGGCGGCGGAGCGGGAGCTCGGCTACCGGCCGGTGACCGGATATGTGGAGTCCCTGCCGGAGACCGTGGCCTGGCTTACCGAGCAGCTCGACGGCCAGGACTGGACGGACGCGTTCCCGAAGATGGCGCGGAACTACGGCGACATCTTCGACTACGCGGCGGAGGACGCCTGGCTGGAGGCGTACGACCGCGGCGTGTGAGGCACCGGGACAGGGCGAAGGGGCGGCCGGATACGCATCCGGCCGCCCCCTGCCCCGTAACGAGGTGCGGACCTCTTACGGCTTCGGTGTGGCGTGCGGGGCGCACGTCACGTCGTGGCGGTCGGTCTCCCCGGTGAGCAGGTAGGTGTCCACCCGCTCGTTGATGCAGGGGTTGAGCGCGCCCGTGACCCCATGCGAACCGGCGTCCTTCTCGGTGATGAGACGCGAGCCCTTGAAGCGCTTGTGCAGCTCGACGGCGCCCTCGTACGGAGTGGCGGCGTCACGCGTGGACTGCACGATCAGCACGGTCGGCAGACCCTTGCCGGTCTTGACCTCGAGCGGAGTCTGCTGCTTGCCCGACCAGGTCGCACAGGGCAGGTTCATCCAGGCGTTGGCCCAGGTCATGAACGGGTAGTCCTTGTGCAGCCGGGTGTTGTCGCGGTTCCACCGCTGCCAGCTGGTGGGCCACTTGGCGTCCGCGCACTCGACGGCCGTGTACACGGCGTTGCCGTTCTCCGAGGACGCGTTGCCCGCGAGGTCCGACATGTCGGGGCCCGCGGCGTCGACCAGTGCCTGGGTGTCGCCACCCCGGTAGTCGCTCCAGGTCTGGGCAGTGGGCGCCCAGGCGGAGTCGTAGTACGGCGCGCCCTGGAAGAAGCCGATGAGCTCGGCGGGGCCGACGACCCCGGCGATCGGGTCCTTCTTGGCGGCCGCGCGCAGCTCCAGCCACGCCTGCTCGACCTTCTCAGGCGTGTCGCCGATGTGGTAGACGGCGTCGTTCTTGGCGACCCACGCCTTCCAGTCGTTCCAGCGGGTCTGGAAGGCGATGTCCTGGTTGAGGTTGGCCTCGTACCAGATGTTGTCCTTCGCCGGGTTGACCACACTGTCGACGACCATGCGGCGCACATGGGTCGGGAAGAGCGTGCCGTAGACCGCACCCAGGTACGTGCCGTAGGAGACGCCCAGGAAGTTGAGCTTCTTCTCACCGAGCGCGGCGCGAATGACGTCCAGGTCGCGTGCGGTGTTGGGCGTGGTCATGTGGTCCAGCATGTCGCCGCTGCGCTCGGCGCAGCCGTCCGCGTACTCGGCGGCCAGCTTGCGCTGGGCAAGCTTGTCGGCCTCGTTGTCCGGGACCGGGTCCGCCTTCGGGGCCTTGACGAACTCCTGCGGGTCGATGCAGGAGATCGGCGCCGAGTGGCCGACACCGCGCGGGTCGAAGCCGACGAAGTCGTACGCCTTCGAGGTCTTCACCCAGAGCGGGTTCTTCGTGACAACCCTGTTCGGGAACCGGAGCCCCGAACCGCCGGGGCCGCCCGGGTTGTAGACGAGGGCGCCCTGGCGCTCCGCCGCGGTACCCGTGCTGACGGCCCGGTCCACGGCCAGCTTGATCTTCTTGCCGTTGGGCTTGGCGTAGTCGAGCGGGACGGTCACCCAGCCGCACTGGATGGGCTTGGAGAGTGCCCAGTCCGCGGGGCAGTCCTGCCAGTCGATACCCGCCTGCGCGGCCCGTGCGGCGGCGATCTTGACGCCGTAAGCCTCGGAGCCGCTGTGGTGGCGCCCGTCGGCGCTGGCCGCCGGTGCGGCTATCGCGCCCGCTATGAGCGTGCCCGCGATCAGAGTGCCGGCCGAACCGAGCACTGCTGTGCGTCTCAAGTGGAACCTCCCCCATATCCGATGCGCCGCGGGGTGGCGGCGCGTTCATCGGGACTTCCGGCAGATCCTTTCGTCTGTGGGGTTCCTGACAACAGGGCGTACGGGTGTTTCTTTACCGAACCAATAACCGGTGACCCCGGTCCCGCTCAGCGAACTCCCCCTCAGCCGCTGCCTCTCAGCTCGTGCAGGACCTCGTCCAGCACTCCGCGGAGCAGCCGTGCGTCGGCCGCGACGGCGGTCACCAGCACGGCGGGTCCGGCGAGGCGGGTGAGGACGGCGGTCGGGGACAGGAGCCGGGATTCCGGGCATGTGTCCTCGTAGCCCGGGTCCACGACGAGGAGTTGCCCGACAGCCCGGTGTCCGCCGAGCACGGCCCCGCCGTCCCAGCCGCCGGGCGCGCCCGGCCCGTAGGCGAGCTGCTGGTCCAGCAGCGGCCGGCCGGCCCGGCGCACGGTGAGCCGGGTGGTGAGGGTGCCGGTCGTCTCGCCGTGCCGGCCGAGGATCTGTTCCTCGCGCAGCACCAGGCGTGCGGAGGCGGCGAGTTCGACCCGGGTGGTCATACGCAGCTCGCTGCCGTACGCGGAGATGAGCTGCTCCGGGAGCCAGCGGAGCTCCGCCCCCTCCCCCACGGCCAGCCGCATGTCGTACGTCGCGGGCCCGGCGTCCGGCCCCGCTCCGGGCAGGGCGACGGTGGCGGCCGCGGAGTCGACGGTCAGTCGCGCGCCGTCCCCGATGTCCGCCTCGATGGCGAGCCGGTCGCCGCCGAGCGGGGCGGTCATGGCACCGACGACGGTGACACGGGCGTACGGGGCGAGGGCGGACCGGGTGCGGCGCAGGGCGAGCGGTCCGCTGCTCTCAAGTACGGGCAGCGCGGTGGCGCCCCTGCCGTCGGGGACCGCGGTGATACGGGCGGTGGCCTGGACGCTCATGCGGTCCAGGCGGCGAGCTGTGCGCGCACCCAGTCGGCGACGGGGCGGACGCCGTCGCCGGACGTCAAGGAGGTGAAGACAACGGGGAGTTCGCCGCGCTGCTCGGCGGCGTCGCGGGCCATCCGGCCGAGGTCGGAGCCGACGTACGGGGCGAGGTCGGTCTTGTTGATGACAAGGAGGTCGGCGGTGGTGACACCGGGGCCGCCCTTGCGGGGGATGTCGTCGCCGCCCGCCACATCGATGACGAAGACCTGTGCGTCGACGAGTCCTCTGGAGAACGTGGCGGTGAGGTTGTCGCCGCCGGACTCGACCAGGATGAGGTCGAGGGGACCGACCGCGTCCTCCAGGTCCTCGACGGCTTCGAGGTTGGCGGAGATGTCGTCGCGGATCGCGGTGTGCGGGCAGGCCCCGGTCTCGACGGCCTGGATGCGCTCGGGCGGCAGGACGGCGTTGCGCAGCAGGAAGGCGGCGTCCTCGCGGGTGTAGATGTCGTTGGTGACGACGGCGATGGACAGCTGGTCGCGCAGGGTGCGGCAGAGGGCGGCGACGGTCGCGGTCTTGCCCGAGCCGACCGGACCGCCGAGTCCGATGCGCAGGGCACGCCGGGTGCCGTCGGGCCGTGCGGCGTCGGCGCTGACAGCGGCCGGGCCGTCGTGGGTGTGGTCGAGGTGCATGGGGCGGCTCCTGATGGTGCGGTTACGAGGCGAAGAGGCGGACCGGCCAGGCGGCGTGCGCTTCGGCGGCGATGTCGAGCAGGGGCGCCGATGCGGCGGGCAGCGCGTCGAGGCCCTGGCGTGCGGCGGTGGCGGCGTGTTCGGCGACCCGGTCGAGCTCGGGGGCGAGGCGGGCGAGGACGGCGGTGGCCTCGAAGGGGTCGAGGGAGAGCAGCCGGACGACCGCGGTGGCGGGTCCGCTGACCGTCTCGTACGCGACGCAGTGCGCGGCGTCCTCGGGTCCGAGTCCCGCGGCCCGCGCGGTGAGGCCGAGGACGATCGGCTGGTGGGCGCCGCGCGGCCGGGCGGCGGCGAGTGCGGCCAGTTCGGCGCTGGGCCAGGTGGCCCGTGCGGCCCGCATCAGCTGACGGCCGAGCTTGCGCGCGACGGCCCGCAGGGCGGGTGAGGGCGTACGGGCGTCGGCGGCCTCGTCGAGCGCGAGCGGGTCGAGGCCGTGGGCGGCCGCCGCGGCGAGTGCGGCCGAGGTGAGTCCGGTGGTGTGGAGCCGGCCCCGGCAGAAGTCGGCGAGGTCGTCGGCGTTACGGATGCGTCCTGCCTTGACGGCCGGTTCGGCGCCACCGGAGTGGGCGTGGCCACCGGCGGGGAACCGGCCGTCGGCGAGGACGAGCAGCGCTGCGCGCGTCATGGATGACTTTCGATCACAACAGCCGGGGCCGTCAGAAGAGGAAGTAGCGCTGGGCCATGGGGAGTTCGGCGGCCGGGGCGGGGACGACCGGCTCACCGTCGATGGTGACGGCGAAGCTGTCCGGGTCGACCTGGACCCGGGGCAGCGCGTCGTTCTCGCGCATGTCCGCCTTGGTGACTCCCCGGGTGCTGGTGATCGGCACGAACCGTTTACCGAGGCCGAGGCGTTCCGGGAGTCCGTCCTCGATGGCGGCGCCCGCCACGAAGTTGAACGAGTTGGCGGCCGGGGCCCGGCCGAGTGCGCCGAACATCGGCCTGGGCATGACCGGCTGCGGGGTGGGGATGGAGGCGTTGGCGTCGCCCATCTGCGCGTAGGCGATCTGGCCGCCCTTGATGACCGTCTGCGGCTTGACGCCGAAGAACGCCGGGTCCCAGAGGACGAGGTCGGCGAGCTTGCCGGTCTCGACGGAGCCGATCTCCCGGTCCAGACCCTGGGCCACCGCGGGGTTGATGGTGTATTTGGCGACATAGCGACGGATGCGGCGGTTGTCGGCCCGTCCGTCGCCCGGCAGGGCACCTCGCCGCTTCTTCATCACGTGTGCGGTCTGCCAGGTACGCATGATCACTTCACCGACGCGGCCCATCGCCTGGGCGTCGGAGGAGATGATCGAGATCGCGCCGAGGTCGTGGAGGATGTCCTCGGCCGCGATGGTCGAGGGCCTGATCCGTGACTCGGCGAAGGCCAGATCCTCCGGCACCGCAGGGTTGAGGTGGTGACAGACCATCAGCATGTCGAGGTGTTCCTCGATGGTGTTGACGGTGTGCGGCCGGGTCGGGTTGGTGGAGCTCGGCAGGATGTACGGCTCCGAGACCACGGTGATGATGTCGGGAGCGTGCCCTCCGCCGGCGCCTTCGGTGTGGTACGCGTGGATCGAGCGCCCCGCGATGGCGGCGAGGGTGTCACCGACGAAGCCGGCCTCGTTGAGGGTGTCCGTGTGGATGGCGAGCTGGGCGCCGCTCTCCTCGCACACCTTCAGACAGGCGTCGATGACAGCGGGCGTGGCCCCCCAGTCCTCATGGATCTTGAACCCGAGTGCTCCGCCGCGGAGTTGGGCGCGCATCGCGTCGCCGGACATCGTGTTGCCCTTGCCGAGCAGCCCGATGTTGACCGGGTAGGCCTCCAGCGCCTCGAACATCCGGGCAAGGTGCCAGGCTCCGGGGGTGACGGTGGTGGCCTTGGTGCCCTCGGCCGGTCCGGTGCCGCCGCCCACGAGCGTGGTGACCCCGGCGGACAGTGCCTGGTCGACGATGGTCGGCGAGATGAAGTGGACATGCGCGTCGACGGCGCCCGCGGTCAGTACCTTGCCGTTGCCGGCGATGATCTCGGTCTCGGGGCCGATGACCAGATCGGGGTGCACCCCGTCCATGGTGTCGGGGTTGCCGGCCTTGCCGATCCCGGTGATCCGGCCGTCCCGTATGCCGATGTCCGCCTTGACTATGCCCCAGTGGTCGATGACGACGGCGCCGGTGATCACGGTGTCGGGAGCGCCTTCGGCGCGGCTGGTGCGCGCCTGCCCCATCGACTCGCGGATCACCTTGCCGCCGCCGAACACCGCTTCGTCACCGGCGAGTCCGGGGCCGCCGGAGCGGTCCTCCTCGATCTCCGCGAACAGATCGGTGTCGGCGAGCCGGATGCGGTCGCCGGTGGTGGGGCCGAACAGGTCGGCGTAGACCGCGCGGTCGAGCTCAGGCATCGAGGGCACCTCCGGTTTCGCCGCGCAGGCCGTGGACGATGCGCAGACCTGCGAGCGGGACGAGTTCGACGTCGACGGGAATGCCGGGCTCGAAGCGGACGGCGGTTCCGGCGGCGATGTTGAGCCGCTGCCCCCGGGCGGCGGCGCGGTCGAAGTCCAGGCCCGGGTTGGCCTCGGCGAAGTGGTAGTGCGAGCCGACCTGGACGGGCCGGTCGGCGGCGTTGAGGACGGTGACGCGGGTGACGGCACGGCCCTCGTTGAGCGGCACGGGGCCGTCCGCGTACAGGATCTCTCCGGGAATCATCGCGGCGCTCCCCCGTCAGACGATCGGGTCGTGGACGGTGACGAGCTTGGTGCCGTCGGGGAAGGTGGCCTCGACCTGGACGTCGTGAATCATCTCGGGGATACCCTCCATGACGTCCTCACGGGTGAGCAACGTGCGCCCGGACGCCATCAGTTCGGAGACCGTGCGGCCGTCGCGCGCGCCCTCCATCAGATGTGCGGTGATCAGGGCGACGGCCTCCGGGTGATTGAGCCGCAGCCCGCGCGCCCGGCGCTTCTCCGCCACATCGGCCGCCACATGGATGAGCAGACGCTCCTGCTCGTGCGGGGTGAGTTGCACGCTTCCACCTCTTCGTCTTCCGCCCAGTACCTGCCCTGGACGCAGCCGGACCCTATCCGCCTTCAACGGTTTGTTGATCTTGAATCGGGGTCCCGCGGCGAGGTATTGCACGTTAGGGCGGAAGTTTTTCCGGCGCGTTAACTGGCCCTTTGCACATCCATGGACATCAGGCCCCGCAGACCGTCCTCCAGGACCCCCGGCGCCATGTCCCCGAACAGCGCCAACTGGACGATGAAGCCCTGGGCCGTCGCGATGAGCGTGCGGGCGAGGGGGTCGGCGGGAAGCTCCGCGGCGAGCATGCCGTTGGCGCGGTACGCCTCCACCAGCTCGCCCCAGGCCGCCCGGAGGCCGCCGTACGCTTCGCCGATCGTGTGGCTGAGCCGTTCGCTGCGCAGCGCCTCCGACCAGACCTGGACGATCAGACCCGCGAACGCCTGCGGGTCGAGGCCGAACGGCCCGCCCGTGAAAAGGGCGCGGGTGACCCGGCCGATGAGCACGTCGGGCGTGGGCGGCGGGGTGGTGCGGGCGGCTTCTCCGAAGGCGTGGCGTACACCACCGATCGCCTCCCCGGCGATGGCCGCGATCAGGTCGTCCTTGCCGGTGAAGTAGCGGTAGACGGCACCGGCCGAGAGCCCGACCTCCTTCAGCACGTCCTGCATCGAGGTGCCGTGGAAGCCGTCGCGAGCGAAGCAGCGGGCTGCGCCTTGGAGGATCTGGCGACGCCGGGCGTCTAGGTGTTCCTGGGATACGCGAGCCATGACCTCAACCTAAAACGAACGTTCCTTCTTGACAAGCCGGGATTCCCGGCGTGACAGTGGAGCCCTACTTAAAACGAACGATCCTTCTCTTAAATTTCCGAACGGAGGCCCCAATGTCCCACACACCTCACACCTCCACTCCCACCTCCGCTCTCACCGCCAACCTCACCTCCACCGAGCGCAACCGCCGCACCGTGGCGGTGATCCTTCTCGTCCCGATGGTGGTGGCCCTGGCCCTGTGGGCCTTCGCCTGGCCGGCTGCCCGGATCGCCCCGCGCGATCTCCCCGTCGGGATCGCCGGAGCCGCCCCCGCCGCCGACCAGCTCCAGGAGCGGATGGAACAGCGCGCAGGCGCCTTCGAGATCCACCGTTACGAGGACGAGGCCGACGCCCGCGCCGCCATCGAGGACCGGGTCGTATACGGCGCCGTCGTCGCCACGCCCACCGGCCCTCAGCTGCTCACCGCCAGCGCGGCCGGGCCCGTGGTGGCCCAGTTGCTGCGCGAGGCCGTCGCCGCGTCGTCGCCGCCCGGCACGGAACTCCAGGTCACCGATGTGGTGAAGGCTCCGGCAAGCGATCCGCGCGGCAGCGCTCTCGGTGCGAGCACCCTGCCCCTGGCCCTCGCCGGGGTCGCGGCCGGAGCCGTCGTGACCGTCCTGGGGCTGCGGGGTGCCCGGGCCGCGCTCACCCTGACCGGCGCATCGGCGCTGGTCGGCATCACCGCCGCGGCCCTGGCGCACAGCTGGCTCGGCGTACTGGCCGGTGACTGGTGGACCGAGGCCGGTGCGCTCGCGCTGACCGTGCTGGCCATCGGCGCGGTCGTGGCCGGGCTCGCCGCCCTCCTGGGGCCGAAGGGCATCGGGCTCGGCGCACTCCTCATGGTGCTGCTCGGCAATTCGTTCTCCGGCGTCACCAGCGCACCCGAGATGCTTCCCGAACCCGTCGGCATGATCGGCCAGTGGCTGCCGCCGGGCGCGGGCGGATCGCTGCTGCGGTCGGTCGCCTTCTTCGACGGCAGCGCGGCCGGCGTCCCGGCACTGACCCTCGCACTGTGGGCGGCGGCCGGCCTGGCCGTCGTGACCCTGGGCGGACGGCGCCGCAGCGAGGAGGAGGCCGCCCCGGCGGCCGGCACACCCGCGCCCGGACCGACGCGCTGACGCCCTGACGCTCCGGCCCATGCGTCGAGCCGCCATGCACCCCGACCGTAGCGGACGGGGTGCACGGTTTTTTCGCGTGTACGACTGTTTCGGGCGTACGTGAAGGGTGTCAGTCGTCCCGGTTGTCGTGACCGCGGTGCTCGGCGGCGATACCGAAGCTGCGCCGTTCGCCCGGAGCGGACGTCACGGAGCGGATCGAGGACACCGAGCGGATCACCTGCTCCTCCGCCGCGGCTTCCTCGTCCTCAAGTCGCCGCAGGTCAGCGGCAGAAACGAGCGCGATGAGCGGCTTGCCGTGCCGCGTCACGACCACGCGCTCGCCGCCGTAGACGACGCGGTTGATCAGTTCGGCGAGCTCCGCCCGGGCTTGCGTCACCGGAATCTCGTAGGCCATAGTCCCCATCATAACCTTGTGTACGTCCTGTACATTTTTTACAAGGAGGACCGAGCCATGATCCGCCCCGCCGCCCGTTACGTACTGCCGGAGTTCACCGAGCGCACCGCGACCGGAACCCGGACCCTCGACCCGTACTCGAAGCTGCTGTCCGAGCGGATCGTCTTCCTGGGCACGCCCGTGGACGACACCGCGACGACCGACCTCATCGCTCAGTTCATGTACCTGGAGCACGCGGAGCCCGACCGGCCGATCTCGCTGTACATCAACTCCCCCGGCGGCTCGTTCACCGCCATGGCCGCGATCTACGACACGATGCAGTTCCTCACCTGCGAGGTGGAGACCTTCTGCCTCGGCCAGGCCGGCTCCTCCGCGGCCGTCCTGCTCGCGGCCGGCGCGCCGGGCCGGCGACATGCCCTGCCCGGCGCCCGGGTAGTCATTCAGCAGCCCTCCCTGCCCGAGGCCGTGCGGGGCCAGCCCTCCGATCTGGAGATCGAGGCACGGGAGTTGATGCGCGTGCGCGAGATGCTCACGGGAATGCTGGTCCGGCACACCGGCCGGTCCGCGGAGCAAGTCACCGCCGACCTCGACCGGGACACCATCCTCGACGCCACGGCCGCCAAGGCGTACGGGATGGTGGACCACGTCATGGAGAAGCGCAGTCCGTCCCAGCCGCCGCACCCCGCGAGGTGAACCGCCGATGCTGCCACCGGAGTTCCCGCCGCTCCCCGCACTGACCCGTGCCGAGGGGGAGTTCATCGACTGCTACCTGGAAGTGCTCGACCAAGTGGGCCGGATCAACCCGGCCCGCGGCAGCGACACCTACAGCGCGCTCCGGGCTGCGCAGGCGCTGGCCTCCCGGGCGGGAGCGCTGCGTGACGCCCTCGTCTCCATGCACGAGCGGGGCGAAACGCAGATCCATGCGGGCACCCTGGCGCGGGCGTTGCGGGTGCTCGACGGGGAGCGGCGCGCGGAGCGGGTCACCGTACCGCCCGTCGGCACGAGTTGATCAACTGCTTCCCCGACTCCCCTTCCCGACCGGCTCTTCGCGCACACTCTCCCGACACGCCCGGCACTCGGAGCGAATTCCCTCGCTCGTTCGGCGTAGACCGTTCCCCTTTCGAGGGACAGCTCAACTTGTGCAATGCGTGCGGGCCGTGAGCGGAATTCAGCGCTCCGCCGCTGGTACGAGGCCGGTCGGGAAGCTCGCCTCCCGACTCAAATCCACCCTGTCCACCCAAATGGATCATTCGTGACGAGCCTCACATAACACCGATTCAACTCAGAAAACAGACACCGAGTGAGTCAAGATCCCTGGGACGACAAGCCCCCGCCACCGCGGCGGGGCGGTCCGGGCGGACGCCGAGTCCTGCCGCTGTCCGGATGACTGGTCGACAGGAGTGGATCGGCAGGAGTGGAGGACCCGAGCACAACGGGTCGACCGGGTGACCGGCCGTCCCTCGGGGTGAAGCCGCCATGTGCGGCCGGGCAACTTCGCCAGCCCGAACCCGACAGGTCATCCTTCACAGGCGGCTGACGAAGGGTTGCGCATGTCTGCGCAGGTTCGTGTCCCGTCACTTCTCGCCCGAGCCGGTACGGCCTCGGCACTCACTCTCGCCATCGGCACCACCATGCTGGCCCCGGGCATCGTGAACGATGCCGAGGCCGCCACCCATTCGACGAAGGCGCTCAGCATCGCCGCCTCGAAGAAGGGTTCGCCCTACCAATACGGTGCCGCAGGCCCCCGCCGGTTCGACTGTTCGGGGCTGACGCTGTACTCGTTCAAGAGGGTGGGCAAGAAACTTCCCCGCACGGCCCAGCAGCAGTACAACAAGACCCGCCACATCTCCTCGTCGCAGCGTAAACGCGGCGATCTGGTCTTCTTCCACTACGGCCGCAGCGTCTACCACGTGGGCATTTACGCCGGCCGCGGCCGGATCTGGCACTCCCCGAAGTCCGGCTCCGTCGTGCGCCTGGAGCGAATCTGGTCCAAGAGCGTCTGGTACGGGCGGGTGCGCTGACCGGCGCCCCTGCTGTCTCAGTGCAGCAGGGGCCCGCCCACCAGCACGAGCCCGAGCGCGGTGAGCGCCGCGCCACTGCCGCCCTCGATCGCCCTGGCGGTACGCGGCCGACGCAGCCACCGGCCGAGCCGGTCCACGAGCAGGGCCACGGCCGGGAACCAGATGAGCGCCAGCAGCACGACGACCGCGGCGAGAAGCAGTGTCCTCGGCAAGGGCGGCCGGCCGTCCGGAACGAACTGGGGCAGCAGGCTGAGGAAGAGGACGGGCGCCTTGGGGTTCAGGGCATTGGTGAGGAACCCCTGACGCAGCGAGCGCCCGAGCGCTTCGGGTGTCTCCCGCGGTGCCGTGTCCTGATCCGCTCCGGCCGTCGCCGGGCGCCGCCGTATCGCGTACAGCGCGCTGAGTCCTAGGTAGAGCACGTACGCGCCGCCGAGCAGCTGGACGGTGCGGAAGAGCACGGGCATCGTCACCAGCACCGCGGCGAGGCCCGCCACGGCGAGCGCGGTGTGCACCAGCAGACCCCCGGCGACTCCCAGCGCGGTGGCCACCCCGGCCCTGCGCGAGGCCAGGGCATTGCGTACGACCACGGTGAAGTCGGCGCCCGGCAGCGCCACCATTCCCGCGGCGACTCCGGTGAAGGCCAGCAGTTGTGCGTCCATGGGTACACCATGGACGC
Organism: Streptomyces sp. NPDC057136; assembly: GCF_042670885.1. Lineage (NCBI taxonomy): Bacteria > Bacillati > Actinomycetota > Actinomycetes > Kitasatosporales > Streptomycetaceae > Streptomyces > Streptomyces sp. NPDC057136. Next base: position 117,919 of record NZ_JBHUUV010000007.1, on the reverse strand, counting down.
ACCGAGCCCTTAGCGTGTACTTGCAATCTTCTGGGTCTGCCAAAAGGAATGCTTAATGTACGACCCGACGCGCCTGGCGGCGCTGGTGGCGGTCGCCGAGGCGGGTTCGATCACGCGTGCCGCAGCCCGTCTGGGCTACACGGCCCCCGCACTCTCCCAGCAGCTGGCCAAACTGGAGCGGGAGGCCGGTGCGGAGCTGTTGGTACGCCACCACCGCGGCGCACGGCTCACGGCGGCGGGTGAGCTGCTGGCCGGACGGGCTCGGAGGGTGCTGGACGAGATGAACCAGGCCCGCCACGAGCTGGCGCGGCTTGCCGGGCTGTCGGGCGGGCGGCTGAGGGTCGCCACCTTCACCACGGCCGGCATTCATCTGCTGCCTCCGGTCCTGAGCGCGTTCCGGCGGGCCCATCCGGACGTCGAGCTGACCGTCACGGATCTGGAGCCGCCAGGCGGGGTCGCCGCCGTGGCCTCGGGCGAGGTGGATCTCGCGCTGACGCACGCGTATGAGCCGGCTGTCGCCGATCCGCCGCCTGCGGGGGTCACCGTCGAGCCGCTGCTGGTCGAGGAGCTGGTCCTGATCACCGCCGTCGGGCAGGTCCTCTCGGAGGGCACGGGGCGGCTGCCGGTCACGGAGCTCGCCGGCCGTCCCCTGATCAGCAGTGCGCCGACGCATCCGCCCCGGCGCGGTGTGGAGAGGGCCCTGGCCGAGGCGGGGGCGACGCCGGCCGTGGTCTGCGAGTCCCCCGGCTACGCGCTGGTGTGCGCACTGGTCAGTGCGGGGCTCGGGGCGGCCGTGGTGCCGGAGATGGTCGCCGCGATGTCACCGACGCCGCTGGCGGTGCGGCGGCTCGACCCCGCCGCCTTCCGGCGGACCATTTCGGTGGTGCACCGCGGTGACCGGGCGACCGCGGCGGCAGCGACCCTGACGGCGCTGTTGCGCAGCGGCTTCGGCCGCGCGGCCGCTGGGCAGTGATGGACCGTTTCGGCGGGGTCAGCTCTGGACAGGGACGGTCCACGGCAACGCGATCGAGACGGTCTTGCCCCCGTCGGCCGTGGGGCTGACGGTGAGCCGCCCGCCGCACTCCTTGGCCAGACAGCGGATGATGACCATGCCGCGCCCGTTGTCCTGCTGGACGGCCGCGGGCAGCCGCCGGGGCCAGCGGGGGTGACTGTCCGTCACCCCGACGTACAGCTCCTCGTCCCGGTCCAGCCGGAGGTCCACGGTGAAGGTGGGCGACTGGCCGAGGGTGTGCTGGACGGCGTTGGTGGCCAGTTCGGAAACGATCAGACGGATGCTGTCGGCGATCTCGGCGTCGTCCGGGAGGCCCCACTCGGTGAGGACCCGGGCCACATATCTGCGCGCCGAGGACACCGAGACCGGATCGCTCGGCAGAGTGACGGATGCTTCTTGCTGGTCTGCCATGCGGCGCCGTCCCTTCCCGGCCCGGCCGATCGAGATCGGCCGGGGTTGTGCTTCGCGCCAGATTGACACTGATGCTGCCCTCTGTAACGACGATGCACCAAGATATGCATATACCTGTCGCCCAAAGCGGTGAACTCTGCCACGGAAGACTGCATGGGGGCGACGCCCCGGAACCCGTACCGGAGGACGGCGATCGACCCCTCAGCCGACCTGGGCCGACGCCCCTTCGGGAGCGGTCCGTACGATCGTGTCCACCGCGGCCGAGACCTGCTCCGGCGTCAGATCGGCCCGCGCGGTCAGCCGCAGCCGCGAGATCCCGTCCGGTACCGACGGCGGCCGGAAGCAGCCCACCGCGATTCCAGCCGCGCGGCAGTCGGCCGCCCAGCGCACCGCCGAGTCCGCGGACGGCGCCCGGACGGCGACCACCGCGGCGTCGGGGCGGGCTGCCGTGAGCCCGGCCGCGGTCAGCCGTTCGTACAGGGCCGTGGCCACCGCACGGGCGCGGTCCGCCCTCTCCGGTTCGCGCCTCAGCAGGTCCAGTGCGCCCAGGGCCCCGCCGGCCGCCGCCGGGGCGAGTCCGGTGTCGAAGATGAATGTGCGGGCCGTGTTGACCAGGTGGTCGATGACCCGGGCCGGTCCGAGGACCGCACCGCCCTGGCTGCCCAGCGACTTGGACAGGGTGAGCGTGGCGACGATCCCCTCGCCGCCCGCGAGCCCGACGGCGGCGAGCGCGCCGCGCCCGCCTTCCCCGAGGACGCCCAGCCCATGCGCGTCGTCGACCAGCAGTGCGGCGCCCTCGGCCCGGCACGCGTCGGCGAGTTCCGTCAGCGGAGCGGCGTCGCCGTCCACCGAGAAGACCGAGTCGGTCACCGCCAGGGCCCGTCCGTCGTGCGCGTGCAGGGCCTTGCGTACGGCGTCGGGCTCCGCGTGCGGCACCACGGCCGTCGCGGCCCGGGAGAGCCGGCATCCGTCGACGATCGAGGCGTGGTTGCCGGCGTCGGAGACGATCAGGGAGCCGTGGCCGGAAAGTGCGGTGAGGGCGGCGAGGTTGGCCGCGTATCCGGAGGAGAACACCAGGGCCGCTTCGAAGCCACAGAACGCGGCCAGTTCGGTTTCGAGTGCGGCGTGCAGGGCGGTGGTACCGGTGACGAGTCGCGATCCGGTGGCACCCGCGCCCCATCGATGTGCCGCCTCGGCGGCCGCCGCGGTGACCTCGGGGTGCCGGGTGAGACCCAGATAGTCGTTGCTCGCGAGGTCCAGCAGTTCCGTTTCGGCGGGGCGCGGCCGCAGGGTGCGGACGAGTCCGGCAGCGGCACGGCGGCGGGCCTCGTCGTCGATCCAGTCGAACGGGGCGAAGGACATGTGGTGGTCCCTTTTGTAGGCAGCTCACAGACCCTAGCCGGGGGCGCAGCAGGTCAGGGTGTGGCAATACCCACACCCTTCGCCGCCTCTTCTGTCTGGTTCCTCCTTGGCCGATGGCCGTGCCGTACGTCAGGATCATCGCCATGGACCTGCTGAACACGCTGGTGGACAAGGGGCTGCGGCGCGAACTGCCGACCCGTGAAGAAGCGCTCGCCGTGCTGGCGACCTCCGACGACGAACTGCTCGACGTGGTGGCCGCCGCGGGCCGGGTGCGCCGCCAGTGGTTCGGGCGGCGCGTGAAACTGAACTATCTGGTCAACCTCAAGTCCGGGCTCTGCCCCGAGGACTGCTCGTACTGCTCGCAGCGGCTCGGGTCGAAGGCGGAGATCCTCAAGTACACGTGGCTGAAGCCGGACGAGGCGTCCAAGGCGGCGGCCGCCGGGGTGGCGGGCGGCGCGAAGCGTGTCTGCCTGGTGGCGAGCGGCCGCGGTCCGACGGACCGCGATGTCGACCGGGTGTCGCAGACCATCGAGGCGATCAAGGACCAGAACGAGGGCGTCGAGGTGTGCGCCTGTCTCGGTCTGCTCTCCGACGGACAGGCCGAGCGGCTGCGCTCGGCCGGCGCCGACGCGTACAACCACAATCTCAATACGTCCGAGGGGACGTACGGCGAGATCACCACCACGCACACCTACGCGGACCGGGTGGAGACCGTGCAGCAGGCGCAGGCCGCCGGGCTGTCCGCCTGCTCCGGGCTGATCGCCGGCATGGGTGAGAGCGACGCGGACCTGGTCGACGTCGTCTTCTCGCTGCGCGAGCTGGACCCGGACTCGGTACCGGTGAACTTCCTCATCCCGTTCGAGGGCACCCCGCTCGCGAAGGAGTGGAACCTCACCCCGCAGCGCTGCCTGCGCATTCTCGCGATGGTCCGGTTCGTCTGCCCTGATGTCGAGGTGCGGCTCGCGGGCGGGCGCGAGGTCCATCTGCGGTCGATGCAGCCCCTCGCCCTGAACCTGGTCAACTCGATCTTCCTGGGTGACTACCTCACCAGTGAGGGGCAGGCCGGCCAGACCGACCTGGACATGATCGCGGACGCCGGTTTCGAGGTGGAGGGTGCGGGCACGACGACGCTGCCCCAGCACCGTACGCAGGCCGGCGGTGGCTGCGGCTCGCACGAAGGGGGCTGCGCGCCCTGCGGCGACACGGCCGACAAGCCGGAAGACGCGCCTGTCGCGGATGCCTCCGAAGTGCCGGCCGCGGATGTCCCCGAGGTGCCGACCGCACGCACGGACCTCGTGGCGGTCCGCCGTCGCGGCGCCGGTACGGACCTCGCGCCCAATGCCTGAGCCGCTCTCCCCCGCCGCATTGCGCGCCCTGGACCGGGCCCATGTCTGGCACCCCTACGGCCCGATGCCGGGCCGCCAGGAACCGCTGGTCGTGGAGTCCGCGTCCGGGGTACGGCTCCGGCTCGCCGAAGAAGCGTACGGGCAGCGCGAGTTGGTGGACGGCATGTCGTCCTGGTGGTCCGCTGTGCACGGGTACAACCACCCGGTCCTCAACGAGGCGGCGCGCGGCCAGCTGGACCGGATGAGCCATGTGATGTTCGGCGGGCTCACCCATGAGCCCGCCGTGCGGCTGGCGACCCGGCTGGTGGAGATCACCCCGGAGCCGTTGCAGCATGTTTTCCTCGCCGACTCCGGTTCGGTGTCGGTCGAGGTGGCAGTGAAGATGTGCCTGCAGTTCTGGCGCTCGGCCGGACAACCGGCCAAACAGCGGCTGCTGACCTGGCGCGGCGGCTACCACGGGGACACCTGGCAGCCGATGTCGGTGTGCGATCCCGAGGGCGGGATGCATGAGCTGTGGTCGGGCGCGCTGCCGCGGCAGGTCTTCGCGGACGCTCCGCCGGACGGCTTCGACTCGGAGCCGGACGACGCCTACGTCACGCATCTGCGAGGGCTGATCGCGGACCACGCCCATGAGCTGGCCGCCGTGATCGTGGAGCCGGTGGTGCAAGGCGCGGGGGGCATGCGGTTCCACTCGCCGGCGTATCTGCGGGTACTCCGCGAGGCGTGCGACGAGCATGACGTGCTGCTGGTGTTCGACGAGATCGCCACGGGTTTCGGGCGTACGGGCACGCTGTTCGCAGCCGGGCATGCCGGTGTCTCGCCGGACGTCATGTGTGTCGGCAAGGCTCTGACCGGCGGCTATCTGACGATGGCGGCGACGCTGTGCACCTCCCGGATCGCCGATGGCATCTCCAGCGGCGAGGTGCCGGTCCTCGCGCACGGGCCGACGTTCATGGGGAATCCGCTCGCCGCGGCGGTGGCCTGTGCCTCGATCGATCTGCTGCTGGGCCAGGACTGGGAGCAGGAGGTCAAGCGGATCGGCACCGGGCTGCGGGCCGGTCTCGCCGAGGCGGCCGGGCTGCCCGGGGTCCGGGACGTCCGGGTGCTGGGTGCCATCGGCGTCGTACAGCTGGATCACGAGGTGGACATGGAGGCCGCGACCCGGGCGGCGATACGGGAAGGGGTCTGGCTGCGGCCGTTCCGCGACCTCGTCTACACCATGCCGCCCTATGTGACCGGTGATGACGATGTGGCGCGGATCTGCCGCGCCGTGTGCGCGGCGGCGCGGGAGGGCTGAGATGACGATTCTGGTGGTGACGGGTACGGGCACCGAGATCGGCAAGACCGTGGTGACCGCGGCCGTAGCCGCGGCGGCGCAGGGCCGCAGGGTCGCCGTGCTCAAGCCCGCCCAGACCGGTCTCGGCCCGGGCGAGCCCGGGGACGCGGCCGAGGTGGTGCGGCTTGCGGGCGGTCATGTCACTCCTGTCGAACTGGCCCGTTTCCCCGACCCGTTGGCCCCGGCGACGGCCGCGCGCCGGGCCGGTCTCGCACCGGTACGTCCGTACGAGGTGGCCGAGGCGGCCGAGAAGCTGGCGGCCGACCACGATCTGGTACTGATCGAGGGGGCGGGCGGACTGCTCGTACGGTTCGACGACGAGGGCTCCACGCTCGCGGACGCGGCACGGCTGCTGGGCGCGCCCGTTCTGGTGGTGGCGCCCGCCGGGCTCGGAACGCTCAATGCCACCGCGCTGACCTCGGAAGCACTGCGGACCCGGGGCCTCGAGTGCCTGGGTGTGGTGGTGGGCAGCATGCCGGCCGAGCCGGATCTGGCCGCCCGGTGCAATATCGACGACCTTCCCGTCGCTGCGGCCGCACCGCTGCTGGGCTCGGTACCTGCCGGTGCGGGGTCGCTGGCGCCACGGGACTTCCGTGCGCGCGCTGCGAGTTGGCTGACGGCGGAGCTCGGCGGGCACAGGGTGCCGTGATGCCCGGCTGAGCGGGCGCGTACGGGGGAGAAGCGGGCGGGTACGGGGGAGAATCGAAGGAGCCGTACGTGTTCCTCGAGGAGGCCGTCATGCAGCTGCGCAGCACGAAGATCCCGCGGGACGCGGTGCACCACCCCGTCTTCGCCCGGTTCTACGCCCGGATGAGCGTCGCCGCCGACAATCGGGGCGGTATCGCCGCCTATCGCGCGGAGCTCCTGACGGGCCTGTCGGGCCGGGTGATCGAGATCGGCGCGGGCAACGGTCTGAACTTCGCGCACTACCCGGCGGCCGTGTCCGAGGTGGTGGCGATCGAGCCGGAACGGAGCCTGCGGCAACTGGCGGTCGGCGCAGCGCTGCGGGCGGAGGTCCCGGTGGACGTGGTGCCCGGCACGGCCGAGGCACTGCCGGTGAAGAGCGAGGCCTTCGACGCGGCGGTGGCCTCCCTCGTCCTGTGCACCGTACGGAATCTGCCGCGTGCGCTGGCCGAGATCAGGCGGGTCCTTCGGCCCAGTGGCGAGCTGCGCTTCTTCGAGCACGGGCTGGCCCCGGGCCGCGGCCTGGCGACGACGCAGCGCATGGTGGACCGTACGGTCTGGCCGCTGCTCTTCGGCGGATGTCACACCGCACGGGACACGCTTGCCGCTGTCGAGGCGGCCGGCTTCGAGCTGGGGACGTACCGCAGGCTCAGGATTCCGGAGAAGGGGATACAACTCCCCTCCTCCCCCTGCGTCCTGGGTGTGGCACGCCGTCCGTTCTCGGACGACTGACGCGTCAGCCCTCGCCCTGCCCGCCGTTGTCCAGCTGGTCGGCGAAGGCTCGCAGCGCGTCGGCCAGTTCCTGCTTGGTCGGCAACTGGTCGACCTTCGCCTCGAGTTCGCCGATGCGCTCGGTCAGTTCGGCGAGATCGGCCGGGGGTGCCGGGGAGGGGGCGCCGGAGCCGCTCGGGCTGGGATAGTCCGACGGGTCCGGGTATTCGGTCGGTTCCCCGCCACCGGTACTGCCCGAACCGCCGACGGTCCCGCCGCCGTCCGTTCCGCCGGGGCTGGGTACCGGCGTCTCGGTGGGCACGGGGGTCGGCTCGCCGTCCGAACCGCTCGTCACACCCACCGTCGTACCGCCCGAGGTGTCCGTGCCTCCGTCGTCCGGGGCGCCGACGGCAATGGCCCCGCTCACCCCGAGGATCACCGCGGCTGCCGTGCCGACGAGGGTGACCGTCATCCGTCTGGTTCGTCCGATGCTTCTCAGGCGCGCTATGCGTGTCATGCTCGGGACATTAGCCTCGGGCGGGTGCGGAAGGGGGCGTTCCGGCGATCTTGTGCACATGACGCCACATCCTCCGCAGCCGGGCCCGCGCGGACAGGCCCTGCGGAGTCACACGCTCCACTGGCGCAGCTCGTCGGCGATGGACCGGACGTCCGCCTTTCCCTCCTTGACCAGCCTGGCCAGGTCACGCACCTGCTCGGGCGAGGTGATGACCTTCAGCCCCGAAGCGACGAGATAGCCGTAGGCGACTGCAGAGGCGAACATCGCGTTGGAGTGTTCGAGCGCGGGCACATGGAGCAGAAGCTGGAGAAGGGCTGCGGCCCGGGAATGCGGGTCGCTGTAGACGGGACTGCCGAAGATCTCCGCCTCATGACGGCTCACCGCGGCGACGAGTGCGCCCCAGTCGACGACCTGCGGATCACCGGGCGTTTTGTGTTCGGCGACCATCAGCAGCCAGGAAAGGTCGATCTTCACGTTCAACGGGCTCGTTCGCCCTCCGCGCCGAACTCCTCCGTGAAAACCGACTCGTACTGCTTCATGAAGTCGGCCGCGGCTTCGACGAAGGTGTGTCCCACTTCGCCCGCGTCCTGCTTCACGAGCTCCTCGATATAACGGTTCACGCTCATCCCCCTCTGCAGCGCGCGCTGTCGCGCGGCCTCGGCGGTGGCCTCTTCCACTCGTACGTTCAACTGAGTCTTGGGCACCTCATCACGCTAGCGCGCCTCCGCTAGCGCCAGCAAGGGCAACCGTGCCGTGCCCCGTACACGTGTGTACGGAGCACGGTCGCCGGAACCGGGCGGAGACACAGGGTCCGCCCGGCGACCGGGCCCGCCCATATCCCGGAATCCTGTCGACGGCCCCACTCGCCCGGTGATGGGATGGCCGCTATGAATGATCTTGCGATACGCGCCGCCGAAGCGGCCCACCTGGACGATGTCCTCGCCTTCTGGAAGGTGGCCGCCGAGGGCACCAGCATCAGTGACGACCAGGACGGCATCCGGCGGCTGGTCGCCCGCGATCCCGGTGCACTGATCCTCGCCGAGCTGGACGGCCTCCTCGTCGGCACCGTCATCGCGGGCTTCGACGGCTGGCGGTGCCATCTGTACCGGCTCGCCGTCCATCCCGGCCAACGCCGTCGTGGCATCGGCGCCGCCCTCCTGGCAGCGGCAGAGGAACGATTCGCCGAACTGGGCGGGCGACGCGGTGACGCCATGGTCCTCGACCGCAACGACCTGGCGCAGCACGCCTGGCGCGCCGCCGGGTACGCGCCGGAGCCGCAATGGAGCCGCTGGGTGAAGCACCTCACCGGCTGAGACCCTGGGCCTTACGATGTCCTGTCATCCGACCGACCCCCACGAAAGGTGTGAGCGTCCGCCCATGGGCGAGCCTCCCAGTAGCCGACATCGCGTCCGTCGCGCAGTCCTCCCACCCCTGCCCGATCATGGGACGGAGGTGAACCGATGACCGAAGTGCTTCTGCTCCTCGTGGCGGTATTGCTCTCGCTCGCGTGCGGCGCCTTCGTCGCGGCGGAGTTCTCCCTGACCACGATCGAGCGCGGCGAGCTCGAACGGGCCGTCGAGCGAGGGGACCGGGGGGCGGCGAGCGCCCTCAAGGCCGTACGCAGCCTCACCTACCAGCTGTCCGGCGCGCAGCTCGGTATCACCGTCACCAATCTGGTGGTCGGCATGCTCGCCGAACCCTCCATCGCCAAACTCATCCGCGGGCCCCTCGAGGCGCTGGGTGCCTCCCCCGGTGTGGCGTCCTCGGTGGCTCTGGTGCTCGGCACCGCCCTGTCCACCGTGGTCCTGATGGTGGTCGGTGAACTCGTCCCGAAGAACTGGGCCATCTCCTCACCCCTGGCGGTGGCGAGGAGGGTGGCCACCCCGCAGCGGGCGTTCACCGCGGTCTTCCGTCCTTTCATCAGTCACCTCAACAACACCGCCAACCGCATCGTGCGCCGCTTCGGCCTCGAACCGGCCGAGGAGCTCGCCTCCGCGCGCAGCCCCCAGGAGCTGGTGGCTCTGGCACGGCACTCCGCGAAGGAAGGTGCGCTGGAGGCGGACACCGCGGAACTCTTCGTACGCACCCTCAATCTGGCGGAGCTGACCGCCGAGAACGTGATGACCCCGCGTGTCCAGGTGACCGCCCTGGAGGTCCAGGCCACCGCCGAGGACGTCGCGAACGCGACGCGCGCGACCGGGCTCTCCCGCTTTCCCGTCTACCGGGGCAATCTGGACTCGGTCGTCGGTGTCGCCCACATCAAGGACGTGCTGGCGATCCCCGCCGACGAAAGGCCCCGCAAGAGGGTCTCGGACATGCTGCGCGAGCCGCTGCTCGTACCGGAGACACTCACCGTGGACCGGCTGCTCGACCGGCTGTCCGGCAAGCTGGCCATGGCCGTCGTCATCGACGAGTACGGCGGCACGGCGGGCGTCGTCACGCTGGAGGACATCGTCGAGGAGGTCGTCGGCGAGGTCCGTGACGAGCACGACCCACACGAGACACCGGACCTGGCCCCGGCCGGCGAGGACGCCGACGGACGCACGCTCTGGTCCGCGGACGGTGCGGCCCGCACCGACCAGCTCAAGAGGATCGGGCTGCGCGTCCCTGAGGGACCGTACGAAACTCTTGCCGGGCTGATCGCCGCCGAGGTGGGACGCATCCCGGTGGTGGGTGACACCGTCGACCTGACCGGTTGGCGCATCGACGTGGTGGACGCCTCCGGGCGCCGCGCCGCGCGGGCCCTCCTGCACGCGCCGCTTGCCGGCTCCCACGAGCTGACGGAGAACGAACGATGACCGCCGTCCAGCTCTTCATCGGCCTGCTGACCCTTGTCGTCAACGCCTTCTTCGTCGGCGCGGAGTTCGCGATGATCTCCGTACGCCGCAGTCAGATCGAGCCCGAGGCCGAAGCGGGCAACCGGCGCGCGCACAGCGTCATCTGGGGCCTCGAACACGTGTCGGCGCTGCTCGCGGCGGCGCAGCTGGGCATCACGCTGTGCACGCTGGTGCTGGGTATCGTCGCCGAACCCGCCATCGCGCATCTGCTGGAGCCGGTGTTCGACGTGGTGGGCGTGCCGCACGGATTCGTGCATCCGCTGTCGTTCGTGATCGCCCTGTCCGTGGCGACGTATCTGCACATGCTCCTGGGCGAGATGGTGCCCAAGAACATCGCGCTCGCCGAGCCGGTCCGCAGCGCGCTGCTGCTCGGCCCTCCGCTGGTGGCACTCGCACGAGGTCTGCGCCCGGTGATCTTCACGGTCAACGCCTTCGCGAACGTGCTGCTCAAGCTGTTGCGGGTGGAGACCAGGGACGAGGTGTCCGCGACCTTCTCCGACGACGAGCTGGCCCGGCTGGTGAAGGACGCCGGGGACGCCGGCCTGGTCGACGACCGTTCGGCGGAGAGGCTTCGGCATGCACTGGAGCTGGGCCGCCGACCTGTCCGCGACGTCGTCCTGCCGGTGGACCAGGTGGTGTCCACCCGGGTCGGTACGACGCCCGAGGAACTGGAGAGGCTCTCCTCGGAGACCGGATTCTCGCGCTTCCCCGTCATGGACAGCGAGGCACGGATTCTGGGCTATCTGCATGTGAAGGACGCGCTGGACGCGACGCCACGCGATGTCCCGTTCCCGGTGACGGCGATGCGCCCGATCGCTCGGGTACGGGCGTCGACGCCGCTCGACGACGTACTGACTGCGCTGCGGCGCAGCCGGACGCACCTGGCGGTCGTCGTCGACGAGAACGACCGGCTGGCCGGGCTCGTCACGATGGAGGACGTACTGCGTGAGCTGGTGGGCCGACCGCGGGCGCGCTGAGCCCGCCCGCTGCCCCCGCTCTGCCTTTCGGCCTTTCGGCCTGGAGAGGGGCGGAATCCGGCGCGGTACGATCGCAGGGCCATGGAAATGAATGCCTCCTACACCAGTCTTGTCGCAGTCGGCGACTCCTTCACCGAGGGCATGTCGGACCTGCTCCCCGACGGCTCGTACCGGGGCTGGGCCGATGTCCTCGCCGCCCGTCTCGCGGCCCATACCCCCGGATTCCGGTACGCGAATCTCGCCGTACGCGGAAAGCTGATCGCCCAGATCGTCGACGAGCAGATCGACGTCGCCGCGGCCATGCGGGCGGACGTGGTCACGCTCGTGGGCGGGCTCAACGACACGCTGCGGCCGAAGTGCGACATGGGCATGGTGCGCGCACGGCTGGAGGAGGCCGTGGAACGCCTCGCGCCGTCGTGCGGACAGCTGGTGCTGATGCGCAGCCCGGGGCGCAACGGCCCGGTGATGGAACGCTTCCGGCCGCGGATGGAAGAGCTGTTCACCCTGATCGACGAACTGGCCGGCCGGCACGGTGCGCTGGTGGTCGATCTGTACGACGCGCCGTCCCTGGGCGACCCGCGGATGTGGGACGTCGACAGGCTGCATCTCACCGCGGAGGGTCACCGCAGGGTGGCCGAGGCAGTGTGGCAGACACTGGGGCTGCCCGCGGAGCTCGACTGGCGTACGCCGATGCCGGCGACGGTACCGCCGCGCTGGGCGGTGCGGCGGGTCGACGACGTCCGGTTCGCGCGGCAGCATCTGGCGCCGTGGATCGGGCGGCGGCTGACCGGCCGGTCGTCCGGCGACGGCCGCCCGCCGAAGCGCGCCGAGCTGGTGCCGTACGAGCCGCCGCTCAGCTGACCGTGCGTGGGGCTGCGAAGTCCTGGGAGGTGCTGCGGACCGGCTCGCGTCCGCCCGCAGCACTTTCAATAGAGCAACTGCTGATCACCTCAAGCAGATACGGCTGTTCGGCATCGCCGGGCAGACCGCGATGCGTTACGTCACCGCCGCCCACCCGGAGCGCAAGGCGAAGCTGCCCAGGTGTGAGCTCACGGCGCGGCCAGCGGCTGGTGCCACCCGATAGGCATCACGGCGGATCGTAAGAGCGTGGAGATCGTCACGTACCCGTCGCGGTTCGTCCTCCAGCGGCATGTTGGCCTCGTCGCGTACCACGTCCAACGCGTCGGACAGGTCCTCTTCCAGAGCGGCGAACAACGGATCGAGGTGCCTGGTGTCTCCTTGCAGGAAGGTAAGCCGGTGCTCGTCGGATCGCCGACGGAACTCCCGCGCCACTCTGGTCGCTGACCACACCTCCGCCCGGAGACCTCGCCCATCTGGCATTGCTTACGGTCCCGGACGGCCCCTCACCGGCTTCTGTGACCGGGATGGAGACGCAAGGGCCTCGCCCCGACCTGCACACCTCCTGCCCCAACGGCGGCTTCTTCGCCGCCGGCATCGGCGGCGCCCAGGCCGAAGCAGTCCGCGTCCCCCAGGCCGCCGGAACCCTGGTCAAGCTCCCGGGCGACACCGACGAGAAGCTGCTGCCCTCCCTGCTCACCCTCGCCGACGTCTACGGCACCGGCTACCACGCCGCCCACCAGGCCCGCGTGCGTCCCGGCGACTCCGTGACCGTCATCGGCGACGGCGCTGTCGGACTGCTCGCCGTCCTGTCCGCCAAGCAGCTCGGAGCCGAGCGGATCATCCTCATGGGTCGCCCCAAGGACCGCACAGACCTCGGACGCTTCTTCGGCGCCACCGACGTCATCGCCGAACGCGGCGAAGAAGGCATCGCCAAGGTCCGCGACCTGACCGGCGGCCACGGCACCCGCGCCGTCCTCGAAGCCGTCGGCCACATGCCCGCCTACGAGATGGCCGTCGGCGCCGCCCGCCCCGGCGGCGTCATCAGCCGCGTCGGCGTCCCTCAGTACGAAGACGCCGCCATCGGCTTCGGCAGCCTCTTCGGCCCCAACATCACCCTCACCGGCGGACCGGCCCCCGTACGCGCCTACATCGAGCAACTGCTTCCCGCAGTCCTCGACGGCACCGTCGACCCCGGCCGCGTTTTCGACCGCACCCTGTCTCTGGAAAACGCTGCGGAAGGCTACCTCGCCATGGACCAGCGCGAGGCCCTCAAGGTCCTCATAACTCCCCGACCAAAGCGTGCACCACGCGGGCAGTAGGCCCGGGTGGTGCACGCTCCCACCTGCGGAAACACGGACTTCGAGGGGGTCATCCCAGCACGATCCCAGTACGCTGGCCGCGTCCCGGCACGGGGGACTCAACCAGCCGAGGGCGACCCTACGTGGAGGGCTCGAGCGCCGTCTGCAGGATGTCGCGGGCGGCGCCTCAGCGCTGGCCGGCCCGTCCGACAGAGCGGCGTGGGGTCGCCCGCACTACCTGGTGCAGGCTGCCTGGGCGGTGCGTCAGGCGAAGCACTCGGCCGCTCCCGCGGCGGGCTGCCCACGAAGTCGTGATCGAGGTGACAAGGCACTAGCTAGGCGTCCCGGTATTGGTCCCGGACCTCGGGGCGTTGCTGGAAGCCGGCCGACTTGTAGGTGGCGACGGCGCCGACATTGGAGCTCGGGGCGCAGACGATCGCGCTCGACGAGCCCAGCTCCTGGAGTGCGGCCGCCGCGGCGACGGTGATCGCCTCGCCGTAGCCGTGACGGCGATGTTCCCGGTGCACGCCCATCGGTTCGAGCAACCCGGGCCTACCCGGACCGGCCGACCACACCGTCACCGCCGCCACCGCGTTGCCCTGGTCGTCGTACGCGACCAGACACCGGGCCTCGGCGTACGGCAGTCCGGACGCCATCGCGTGCCAGCGCTCGTCCGTGAACCTCGACCCGTCGAACGCTGCCCGATGTACGGCGGCAAAGACGTGCGCCTGCTCCGGCCCGGCCACCTCGATCCGCACGCCTGGGTCATTCACCGGCTCCGTGAGGTCGCGGCGCAGCGGCGTCCACGGCTCGTCGGCGTTCCAGCCGTCCTCAAACAGCAGATCTTGGACCAGTGCACCCATCGGCGCCTCGATGTTCGCCTTCCCCTCGGGCAGCACGCCGCGCTCCGGCTCGGTCACGTCTTCAACCAACTGCTGCGCCAGCTCCTCCTCCCGCTGAGCGTCCGGCGCGATCGTCAGCCGCAACAGCCCGGGACCGTCCAGCAGCCCGACGGCGAGAATCTGTCCGTCCCGGCTCCACGTCCTGACCGCCGCGGCAGTCGCTTCCGCACCTAACCGCCAGAACCAGCCCAGGTCCCCCGGATGCAGTTGCATCGGCGCCCCGTCGTACTGCCACTCCCGCAGCACGCCCACAGCCTTGCTCAGCCTGTCAACTCCCGGCTTGCCCAACACAATCGCCATGCCCCGATCACACACCACCGCACCGACAGTCCGCACCCGGTTTCCGACCGGCCGGCGTGGTGCGGGTTTGGGGACGCGGGAAGGCAGCCGATGATCGAAGAGACACGGCCCAGGCAGAACCGCCCTCAGTCGAGAGTCGCGGCCGACTGGTAGGAGGCTCAGCACGCTGCCCTGCAAGCTCTCACCGGCTGTGAGGCATCCCGGCAGCCTTCGTATGCGTGATTTCTCGGTTCAGCCCCTGCTTGTATATCGCTGAGCAGTCAGCCCTCACGTGGATGTTGTGGGTGGTGGATGGGACCCGTGCTCTGGGTCAGGGGTGTTCCTGAGCCCTGATGCGCGTGGGCGATGATCTCCGCCGTAATGGAGATGGCGGTCTCTTCGGGAGTGTGGGCGCCCAGGTCGAGGCCGATCGGGGAGCGCAGGCGGGAGAGGTGCTCCTCGGGGACGTCGGCCTCCTGGAGTAGTTGCAGGCGGTGTGCGTGGGTGCGGCGTGAGCCCAGTGCGCCCACGTAGCCCACAGGTCGTCGCGTCTCCGCCGACATCGACCCGGCGGGCACGGCCCGCGCGCAGCAACGCACGGGCCTGGGCCGCCACCGCCCGGTCCCGGTCCTCGCGTCCTGTGGTCCCGTTGTGCGCGCTGCCGTCGCCGGTGACGCGCTGGGTCTCAGGGCAGACCGCTCTGTGACGGTGCAGGGGCGCTCCGGTGGCGTCGGTAACCGTGGTCCACAGCTCCATCACGCGGGTCTCGCTCGGGGCGACCAGCCGTGCGACCGATTCTTGGTATGGACCTGACATTACATCGCCGCTAGCGTGACCCCCGGCGCTTACTGAGAGCGCTCTCAACGCGTTCGATCCCCCACCTCTGGAGGCCTCGTGAAAAGCACGACCCCCCTGCGTACCGCCGCCGCGGCGCTGTTACTGACCGTCGGACTCGGCGGTGCCCACGCCGAAGCCGCCCACGCCACCCCCGTCGCTGCCCCGCCCACGGCCTCGGCCGGACTGTTCGAAGCCATGGGCCAGGACCTCGGACTGACCGCGCCGCAGGCGGAGGAGCGGATCCACGCCGAGAAGGCGGCCGCAGCCGTCGAGCAGGCGGCCCGGCAGACCGCGGGCGGCGCGTACGGCGGATCGTGGTTCGAACCGGCCACGGGACGGCTCGTCGTCGCCCTCATCGACCGCACCGAGGAGGCCGACGTGCGCGCCCTGGGCGCCGATACCCGGATCGTCCGCCACAGCGCCGTCGCGTTGGACCGTGCCAAGTCCCGGCTGGACGCGCTCTCCGCGCCCGCAGGCGTGGCCGGCTGGCACGTCGACCCCGAGGCCAACAGCGTCGTCGTCACGGTCGTGCGTGCCGAGCGGAACGCGCCCGCCGTTCGCGCCTTCGTCGAGAAGGCCCGCGGGAACGGACCCGTCACCGTCGCCGAAACGGCCGCGGCGCCCCGTACGTACGCGGCGGGCACCGTCGGCGGCGACCCGTACTACACCGGCAACGTCCGCTGCTCGATCGGCTTCTCCGTGCACGGCGGGTTCGTGACAGCCGGTCACTGCGGGAAGGCCGGGGCGGCGGTGCGTGGCTGGGACGGTTCCGCCATGGGCACGTTCCAGGGCTCTTCGTTCCCCGGCGACGACTACGCGTACGTGAGCATCCACAGCGGCTGGTGGACCGTACCGGTCGTCCTCGGCTGGGGCACGATCCCGGACCGACTGGTGCGCGGCTCTGTCGAGGCCCCGGTCGGTGCCTCGATCTGCCGCTCGGGCTCCACGACGCACTGGCACTGCGGCACCGTCCTGGCCAAGAACGAGACCGTCAACTACAGCCAGGGCGCCGTCCACCAGATGACGAAGACCAGCGTCTGCGCGGAGGGCGGCGACTCCGGCGGCGCGTTCATCAGCGGTGACCAGGCCCAGGGCGTCACCTCCGGCGGCTGGGGCAACTGTTCCTCCGGCGGCGAGACGTGGTTCCAACCCGTCAACGAGATCCTCGGCAGGTACGGCCTGACCCTCCACACGGCCTGACCGATTACCGGTGCACGGCCACAGGCCACGGCCGTGCACCGGGTGGACGACCGGCCGTCGCCGGGTGCCCCGTACACCTGGCCTGCGGCGCCCTTCGGCCCGTCCGTGACCAACGTCGTCGCCACCACCGGCCCACTCAGCAGGTTCGCCTTCAACGTCTGCTACCAGTGGTTCAAGAACTGGGTCAATTCCGACGCAGGCGCGGCTCGGGCCCATTGCCGACGGACCGGTCAACCTGCGGGTGCTACGACGACTCTGTCCCGCAGGCAGGAATCACTTTCCTGAAATCCCGCCTGGGCGACTTCAAGGCGCCCAGAGGCATGTGGACCGGGCGCGATCTGAGCTGCTGACGAGCGACGTCAGCGCGCTTCTTCCCTTCTCCACGATCCACGGCGTCAAGGGCCGTCGCCCTGCTGGACCCGCTCCAGGACGCCCCGGGCATGCACGACCCGGTCGGGATGCGGACGGACGTCTTCTTGCGGCCGGCGCGGGGATGGCGAGTGCTTCCAGGAGGCCCCCAGCTCGGCAAGCAGGCTACGGACTTACGCGGGTCCGGCTCCCTTGATCGCAAGGGCTCTACCCAAAGGCCCCGGCGGTACTGGAATCACCGCCGGGGCCGTTCCGCCTCACGCATGTCTCCCACGCTGTGCGTGAGACTGCTACCTAGGAGTCTCCGACCTGGACCTTATGGACTTAATGGACGCTCACGAACTGCTGAAGATGGCAGGTAAGCTCTGGACACGTGACTGCTGTGTCTGCGAAGCCTCGCATCCCCAATGTCCTGGCCGGCCGCTACGCCTCCACGGAGCTGGCTGTCCTCTGGTCCCCCGAGCAGAAGGTGAAGCTGGAGCGTCAGCTGTGGCTGGCGGTACTGCGCGCCCAGAAGGACCTCGGGATCGAGGTGCCTGACGCCGCCCTCGCCGATTACGAACGTGTACTCGACCAGGTCGACCTGGCCTCGATCGCCGAGCGCGAAAAGATCACCCGGCACGACGTGAAGGCCCGGATCGAGGAGTTCAACGCTCTCGCCGGCCATGAGCAGGTCCACAAGGGCATGACGTCCCGGGACCTCACGGAGAACGTCGAGCAGCTCCAGATCCGGCTCTCGCTGGAACTGATGCGTGACCGCACGGTGGCCGTCCTGGCCCGGCTCGGCAAGCTGGCGGGCGAGTACCGCGAGCTGGTCATCGCCGGCCGGTCCCACAATGTCGCCGCCCAGGCGACGACACTCGGCAAGCGTTTCGCGACCGCCGCGGACGAGATGCTGGTGGCGTACGGACGGCTGGAGGATCTCCTCGGCCGCTACCCGCTGCGCGGCATCAAGGGCCCCGTCGGCACCGCGCAGGACATGCTCGACCTGCTCGGCGGCGACGCCGCGAAGCTCGCCGACCTGGAACAGCGCATCGCCGGACACCTCGGCTTCGCCCAGGCCTTCACCTCCGTCGGCCAGGTCTACCCCCGCTCGCTCGACTACGACGTCGTGACCGCGCTGGTTCAGCTGGCCGCGGCGCCTTCGTCCGTCGCGAAGACCGTCCGGCTGATGGCCGGCCACGAGCTGGTGACCGAGGGATTCAAGCCCGGTCAGGTCGGCTCGTCCGCCATGCCGCACAAGATGAACACCCGCTCCTGCGAGCGCGTCAACGGCCTGATGGTGATCCTGCGCGGCTACGCCTCGATGACGGGCGAGCTGGCGGGCGACCAGTGGAACGAGGGCGATGTGTCCTGCTCGGTGGTCCGCCGAGTGGCCCTGCCCGACGCTTTCTTCGCGTTCGACGGCCTCCTTGAGACGTTCCTGACGGTGCTGGACGAGTTCGGGGCGTTCCCCGCGGTCGTGGCGCGCGAGCTGGACCGTTACCTGCCGTTCCTCGCCACCACCAAGGTCCTCATGGGTGCGGTACGCGCCGGAGTCGGCCGGGAGGTCGCGCACGAGGCGATCAAGGAGCACGCCGTCGCCTCGGCGCTGGCCATGCGGGAGCAGGGCGCGGAGCGCAACGAGCTGCTGGACAAGCTGGGTGCCGACGACCGCATCCCGCTGGACCGCGCGCAGCTGGACGCGCTGATGGCCGACAAGCTGTCCTTCACGGGCGCGGCGGGCGACCAGGTCACTGCCGTGGTTTCCCGGATCGAGGAAATCACCAAGCAGCACCCGGAAGCCGCGGGTTACACCCCCGGCTCCATCCTCTGACGGCCGGAACCGGCACCGGATGACACCCGAAGAACTCCTGGCCGCCCGCGACCGCATCGTTCCCGATGTGACCGCGGGCGGTCTGCGTGTGCTGTTCTGCGGGATCAACCCCGGCCTCATGACCGCCGCCACCGGCTTCCACTTCGCCCATCCGGGCAACCGCTTCTGGCCGGTGCTCCACCTGTCGGGCTTCACTCCCCGGCAGCTCAAGCCGTCGGAGCAGAGCGAGCTGCCGGGCTACGGCCTGGGCATCACCAATGTCGTGGCGCGAGCCACCGCGCGTGCGGACGAACTGAGTACCGCCGAATTCCGCGAGGGCGGTCAGCTCCTGACCGCGAAGGTGACCCAACTGACACCGCAGTGGCTCGCCGTCGTCGGAGTCACGGCATACCGCACGGCATTCGGTGAGCGCCGCGCACAGATCGGCCCGCAGGAGCGGAGAATCGGCGGGGCGCGGGTCTGGGCCCTCCCCAACCCCAGCGGCCTGAACGCCCACTGGACCGTCCGCACGATGGCCGACGAGTACGCCCTCCTCCGCACCGCCGCGTTCATCGACAGCCCGGCCCCCGGCGACAACCCAACCCCCGGCGCCGGCTGAGCCGAGCGAGCGGCCGCCTGGAACGAACCGGTCGTCCGCGGGTCAGGGCGGGTCGATCACTGTCACCAGCACACTCAGCTCGCAGCCCGGCCCGCCGTCCTCCAGGTGAAGCCCTATCGCGATCCAGCGTTCCTCGATCCGCCAGAGCTGGAGATACTCGCAGCCCGCCACCGGATGGGCCCAGGGTTCCGGTATCTCCTCCCCGGCCAACATCCGTGCCTGTGCGCTCCACAGGCTGACGATCTCCGGCTCACCCCAGCGGAGGGTGAGCAGCGTGAGCAAGGCGTCGTGCTCGGCGAGGCACTGCGCCCGGTCCTCCAGGCGTTCCGTCTCGTCACTCCCCCCATGCTGGTCCTCGACGTGCAGGAACGCCGTGTGGTAGCCGGCCCGCTGATTCCCGAGCCCGCCGGGGTGCGCTCCGTGGGAAAGTCCCGGGCGCGCATCCCGTCCATGAGGCGAAGGTGGTGTGCGGTCGTCATGTCGTCAGTAAACCGTCCGCCACTGACAAGTGACGCCCTGCCGCGCAGCATGGGACTTGGTCGGCGGCGCCGGCGCCCGGCGCATCCGGGACTTGCCCCGGCCCCCGCGCTCGGCGCACCCACCGCTTGTACGCGAGTGCCGTTACGCGTCCCTGTTCCGCACCGCCCACCAGCCCGCCAGCAGGGCCACGCCGGCCCATGCCGCTGTCACGGCCAGCCCCGTCCACGGTCCGAGGCTGCCCTCCGGATTCTGGTGCAGCACCAACTGCCCCGCCCGGTCGGGCAAATACTGGGCCGCTCCGCCCGCGATGTCACCGACCACGAAGGAGACAATAAGGATGAAAGGGATGAGCAGACTCAGGACCGCGACCGCGCTGCGCAGCAGGGCCGCAAGACCCGCGGCGAACAACGCCATCAGCGCCAGATAGATGCCACCGCCGAAGGCCGCACGCACAGCACCCGGCTCCCCCAGACCTATCGCGTACTCACCCATGAACAGCTGACCCACCAGGAATGAGGTGAAACTCGTAACCAGCCCGACGAGAAGCGCGAGCCCGCCGACTACCGACATCTTGGCGAGGTAGAAGAGGCCTCTGCGGGGCACGGCCGAGAGCGATATACGCAGAGCACCGTTCAGATACTCGGAGGAGAGAGCCGTCGCGCCGAAGCTGATGGCCGCGATCTGGCCGAAGTTCAGCGCGTAGAACGCTCCGAAGAGCAGCTCGGCGCCCTCGTTGTCCGCCTCCGCCTGTCCGACCGTGGCGAAGGTGAGCACCGTGATGGCCAGCGTGGCGAGGAAGACGGCTATCAGCGAGCCCGCGACCGACCGGACTGATCTGATCTTGATCCACTCGGAGCGGAGAACTGCGGTCGTCGACATGGTCACGCCTCCTGGCGAGTGGTCGAGGTCGTACCGGCGGACGCGAATTCGGTCTCTGCCGCTGTGAGGTCGAGGTATGCCTGCTCCAAAGTGGCCTGTTCGTCGAACAGTTCGAGGATGGGGATTCCCTCGAAGGCGGCTATGGCGCCGACTTCCTCCGCCCTGACGCCCTCGACGGTCCAGCTGCCGTCCTCACCCTGCACCGGGTCGTGCCCCTTCCGTATCAGGACGTCCCGGAGTCGCGTGGACTCGGTGGTGCGCAGCCGCACGCGGGGCTTGCTGCGGGAGTCGAGGAATTCCTGCATCGGCAGGTCGGCCAGGAGCCTGCCCTTGCCGAGAACCACCAGGTGGTCGGCGAAGGACGACGTCTCGTTCATCAGATGACTGGAGACGAGGACCGTACGCCCTTCGCGTGCGAGCCGCTTCATCAGCTCACGTATCCAGACGATGCCTTCCGGGTCCAGCCCGTTGGAGGGCTCGTCCAGCATCACCACCTCCGGGTCGCCGAGGAGGGCGGCGGCTATTCCGAGGCGCTGCCGCATACCGAGCGAGAAGGTCTTGATCCGCTTCCCCCCGACCTGGCTGAGACCGGCTTCCTCAAGAACCTCGTCGACCCTCGCGTCGGGGATTCCGTTGCTCGCGCCGAGTGCCAGCAGATGATGCCGAGCGGTCCGCGAGCCATGGGCCGCCTGCGCGTCGAGCAGCGCGCCGACCTTGCGCAACGGGTTGTCCAGCGTCCCGTACGACTGTCCGCCGATGGTGGCCGTACCGCCGGTGGGCCGGTCAAGTCCGAGGACGAGGCGCATAGTGGTGGACTTGCCCGCGCCGTTGGGGCCGAGGAAGCCGGTGACCCGGCCTGGCCGCACACTGAACGTGAGGTGGTCCACGGCGCGGGTGGCGCCGTATTCCTTGGTGAGCTCATGGACGTCGATGCTGGTCATGTCCTCAGCCTGGCCGCCGTCCCCCCTCCACGGCCTCCCCCGCCCGTGTAGATCATCTCCCTCGCTCGGGGGAGCTGCCGCGGCAGCCGCGCTGGCACGATGGCTCACATGAACCGCTTCCTCGCTCCGCTGGCCAGGCCGGCCACGTACAGCCGCTGGCTGCATCTCCTCAGTCCGGCCGCGGTAGCCAGTGTGTGGCTGTTCATTTCCCCGGATAAGCCGTGGATGCTCATGGTTATGGCGGTGCCGGTCGGGTTGATTCCCGCGATGCGCCTGGCCGAGGGCGTTCAGGGACAGTTGCTGCTGACACCGTGGGAGCGCGGCAGCCCGGATGCCGCGATCTCGGTGGCGTCCGCGTCAACGTGGGCGGAGCGGTGGCGGACCGTGCTCTGGCTCGAGGTGCGGCTCCTGCTCGCGACGCCGGCCATGTTCGCGACGGTCTGGCTGCCGGCGACTTCCGTCGATCTCGTCCTCACAGC
Source organism: Streptomyces sp. NPDC057136 (assembly GCF_042670885.1). NCBI lineage: Bacteria > Bacillati > Actinomycetota > Actinomycetes > Kitasatosporales > Streptomycetaceae > Streptomyces > Streptomyces sp. NPDC057136. The sequence continues at coordinate 95,787 of NZ_JBHUUV010000007.1, read as the reverse complement.
CTTCGGGAAGGGACCCAGTAACGACTGGCTGATACGCGGCATAGAGCCGCACTGGTGGTATGTCCTCCTGGCCCCCTTGCCGGTCCTTGTGCTTCTCTGCCTGATCACCGTGGGCGGCAACCTGGCCACGGCGGCTGCGCGGTGGCTGCTCGGACCGACCGCAATGGAGAGGATGACGGCCCTGGAGGAGCGCACCGAGCAACTGCTGGAGCGCAATCGCATCGCGCGCGAACTCCACGACTCGATCGGGCACGCGCTGACGGTTGCCGTCGTCCAGGCCGGTGCCGCGCGCGCGGCGAACGATCCCGCGTTCACGGAGCGGGCGCTCGCCGCGATCGAGGAGACGGGCCGGGAGGCGCTGGACGACCTGGAGCGGGTTCTGCGGGTGCTGCGTGAGTCGGGTACTCCGGTAGGCGGGCGGCCCACGCTCGTCGAGGCGGACCGGCTACTGGATTCCGCGCGTGGCTCGGGTGCGAAGGTCGAGGCCGAAGTGTCCGGGGCGCTGGACCTGGTGCCCGCTCCGGTGTCTCGCGAGGGGTATCGCATCCTCCAGGAGTCGCTCACCAACGCACTGCGTCACGCGGGCTCCGTGCCCGTCCGGGTGCGGATCAGTGTGGTGGACGGATGGCTGGAGCTGGAGGTGGTGAATCCGCTCACGGGTGCGTCGAGCATGTCGGGCGGTGGCAGCGGGCTGCGGGGCATACGGGAGAGAGCCGCCCTGCTGGGAGGAAAGGCGAAGACCGGCCCCTACGACGGCGAATGGAGAGTGCACGCGAGCCTTCCGCTGGAGCGCATACGCTGAGCGGATGCCGGTTACCGTTCTTCTGGTCGACGACGAACCTCTCGTACGCGCGGGACTGCGTGCGGTCCTTGAGGCACAGCCTGATATCGAGGTGGTGGGCGAGGCGGGCGACGGTGCCGCGGTGATCCCGCTGGTGCGTCAGCTGCGGCCCGATGTGGTCGCGATGGATGTGCGCATGCCGCTGATGGACGGCATCGAGGCGACCAAGGTGGTACTGCGGACGGTGCCGGATCCGCCGAAGATCCTGGTGGTGACCACGTTCGAGAACGACGAGTACGTCTACGAGGCGCTGCGGGCGGGGGCTGACGGATTTCTGCTCAAGCGTGCCCGGCCGGCCGAGATCGTCAATGCGGTCCGGCTGGTGGCGGAGGGGGAGTCGCTGCTGTTCCCCGCAGCGGTCCGGCAGCTCGCCGCCGAGTACGGCACGAGCAAGGCGCGGGCAGCCATGGAGCTGGCTTCGCTCACCGAGCGGGAGGAAGCGGTGCTCCGGTTGATGGCCAGGGGACTGTCCAACGCCGAGATCGCCGCCAAGCTCGTCGTCGGTGTCGAAACGGTGAAGTCGCATGTCAGCGCCATCCTGGCCAAGTTGGGGGCCAGGGATCGCACGCAGGCAGTGATCGCCGCCTATGAGTCCGGCTTCGTCGCTCCGCGCTGACGTAGGTCACCTCTCGATACCGGCTCCGTCCAGTGGTCGCTGCGTCCCCGACCAGCGAGTACGATCCGGCAGACATGCGCGCGAGCTGGGAGGACACACCGTGGGGCGGCTGACCGGAGGGGACCCGTCACTGTTGCGGCGGATCAATTCCGCGGTGGTACTGCACGCCCTGAGGGGCGCGGGTTCTCCGACTCTGACGGACCTGACGCGGATCACAGGGCTCTCCCGCCCCACGGTCGAAGGTGTCGTCGAGGGCCTCTTCGAGGCCGGGCTGGTCGTCGAGGCACAGGCCGACGAGGGCGAGGCGCGGCGCCAGGGACGGCCGGCCAGACGGTTCCGCTTCCGGGCCGAGGCCGGGCATCTGCTGGGGGTCGAGATCGGGCCGCACCGCGTCTCCGCGCTGTTGTCGGGGCTGGACGGCCGGATCATCGGTGCCGGGTCACGCGCAGTGTCCGAGACCGCGGGGGCCGACGACCGTCTGGACCAGGTCAGGACCGTGATCGCCGATCTGCTTCGGCGTACCGGGGTGGCCCGCAGCAGTCTGCGGGCGGTCGGCGTGGGCAGCCCGGGCATCGTGGAAGCTGACGGGACCGTACGACTGGGGACCGCGCTTCCGGAGTGGACCGGGCTCGCCCTCGGGGAGCGGCTTCGGCGGTCGTTCCGCTGTCCCGTGCTCGTGGAGAACGATGCCAACGCCGCGGCGGTGGCCGAGCATTGGAAGGGCGCGGCGACCGAGTCGGACGACATCGTGTTCGTCCTGGCGGGACTGAGCCCCGGGGCCGGTTCGCTGATCGGGGGGCGTCTGCACCGCGGCTTCGGCGGGGCGGCCGGGGAGATCGGTGCGCTGCATCTGCTGGGCCGGGATGTAACGCCGGAGCATTTGCTGTCGACGACCGACACCCCGCTCGTTCCTCTGGACGAGCACGCGGTGGCCGCGGTCTTCGCGGAGGCCCGTCGTGGTGACGCCGGTGCGCAGGCGGCCGTCGAGCGGTTCATTCAGCGGCTGGTCCACGATGTCGCGGCTCTGGTGCTCGCACTCGATCCGGAGCTCGTGGTGATCGGCGGCTGGGCCGCAGGGCTGGACGGCGTCCTCGATCCGCTGCGCGGGGAGCTGGCCCGCTACTGCCTGCGCCCGCCCCGGGTCACGCTCTCCCTGCTGGGCGAAGCCGCCGTTGCGACCGGCGCTCTGCGGCTGGCACTGGACCATGTCGAGGAGCAGCTGTTCGCGGTGGAGGGCACGGTAACGGCCCGCCGCTGACTGCGACGGGCCGCACGGTGCACCTGAGCGGGCAGCTCGGTGGCTGGGGTACAGAAGGTCAGGAAGCCTGCCGTGCCTGGTCTTCGTGGCTGATTTCCAGGGCGCCCGAGTCACCGAAGGTGAGCCGGCAGGTGTCGGCCCGGTAGGTGGCTACGGAGACTGCCGCCGTGCCGCCTGCCGCGAAGTAGCGTGTGGTGACCACGAGTACGGGGGAACCCGGAAGCCTGTCGAGCTCCTTGGCGTCGTCCGCCCGGGCCGACCCCAGCTCCACCGAGCGGTCCTGGCCGTTGAGGCCCAGACGGTCCAGCTCGCGCAGGACGCTCCGCGCACGGGCGGGACCCGAAGGGGCGTCGATCGCGGAGAGAGCGGGCACCGAAGAGGCGGGGACGTAGAGGAATTCCGCCGCGAGCGGCTGCCCGTGGCTGACGCGGATGCGGCGCACCCTGTGCACGGCGTCCCCGGTACCCACGTCGAACATCGCGCTCACGACCGCCGGAGCGGGCCCGGTGGTGCAGTCGACGGGCTGCCACGTCTCACCGGCGCCGCCCGTCCAGTCCTGCTGCGCGGTGGACACGGCGACGCCCACACGGGGCGGAGCGACGGTGGTGCCCACGCCACGGCGACGCTGGAGCCGGCCTTCGAGTTCGAGCTGTTCCAGAGCCTGCCGGAGCGTGGCTCGGGCGACACCGAACCGGGCCGCGAGGTCACGCTCGTTGGGCAGGATCTCCCCCACCGCAAAGTCCGAGTCGAGTGCCTCACTGAGCACGGTCTTGAGGTGCCAGTACTTCGGCTCCTGCACCGATTCCAGCTGCGTGGTCCCCACCCTGTCCTCCGCAATCGCCCAGCGGCTTTCCGCGACGTTATTTATTAAAGGTTCCTGTCTTAACGTTGTGACCATAGGACGGCGCACCCCCTTGGTCAAGACCAATCCTTATGCGGTAACGGAGCGAAACGGCGCCGCACCACAGAGCGTTCACAGGACGTTCTTGGTGCCGTGAGCCGCGCGCAGCACAAAACCCCACGTCCGGGCGGGTCGTGGGGCTCGGTGCATGCGCCGCGAGGGGCCGGCGGTGCCCATACACAGAAGGCGGGCCGGAGTTACTCGACGGGCAATCCGGAGAGCTTGTCCGGATTACGGATGAGATAGGCGCATTGAATAACTCCATCCCTGATGTCCACCTGGAAGAAGGTGTCCGGTTTGCCGCCGACGAGGATCACCAGCGCCACGCCACCATTGAGCTCGGTGAACCGGAATTCCATGTCCGGGGCCTGCTCCTGGCTGACGGCGACGAGGAAGCGGCCGACCTTGTCCGCGGTCTCGATGATCCGCCTCGGCGCCTTCGACTTGCCCCCGCTGTCGCTGACGAGCCTCACATCCGGCGCCAGCAGCGCGAGCAGCTGTTCGAGATCGCCACCCGACGCCGCGGCGAGGAAGCGTTCGGTCAGGTCGCGGCGCTCGGCCGGGTCCACGTCGTAGCGCGGTTTGCGCTCCTCCACATGACGTTTGGCGCGTCCGGCGAGCTGGCGCACGGCGGCCTCGGTCCGGTCGAGGGCGGCGGCGATCTCCGCGTACGGAAATCCGAACGCCTCACGCAGCACGAAGACGGCGCGTTCCAGCGGCGAGAGGGATTCGAGGACGACGAGCACGGCGAGGGACACGGAATCGGCGAGGACCGCCCGTTCCGCGGTGTCGGGGACGGAGGGACCGAAGTCGGTGACGACCGGTTCGGGCAGCCAGGGGCCGACGTACGCCTCGCGACGGGACTGGACCTGGCGCAGCCGGTCGATGGCGAGGCGAGTGGTGATCCGTACGAGATAGGCCCTCGGTTCCCGTACGTCCTCCCGCTCCGCGGACGACCAGCGCAGCCACGCCTCCTGCACCACGTCCTCGGCGTCGGCGATGCGCCCGAGCATGCGGTAGGCGACTCCGGTCAGCACAGGCCGGTGTTCTTCGAAGAGATCGGTCACGGTGTTGGCAGTCACCGTTCCATCCCAGCCCACCCACGGTGTGCTGTCCAGCGGGAATCGCCCGGGCTCTTGAACTACAAGCTACCGAGCGGTAATTGTTGTTGACGCAATGTCTAAATCCCCAGGGAGCAGCCGTATGGCCACCACGGCCTCGTTCACCGTCGGTTCCGCCGGAGAGCGGCACAGCGTGTCGATAGCGTACGAACGAACCGGGTCCGGTGAGCCCCTGCTGCTGCTCCACGGCATCGGGCACCACCGTCAGGCATGGGACCCGGTGGTGCGGATTCTCGCCGCGGAGCGGGACGTCATCGCCGTGGATCTGCCGGGGTTCGGCACCTCCCCGGGTCTGCCGGACGGTCTCCCGTACGACCTGGCCACGGTGGCCCCCGTGCTCGGCGCGTTCTGCGAGGAGCTCGGCGTGCGGCACCCGCATGTGGCCGGGAACTCCCTCGGAGGTCTGCTCGCCCTCGAACTGGGCCGTCTGAAGCTTGCCCGGTCGGTGACAGTGCTGTCCCCGGCCGGATTCTGGACGCCGGGTGAGCGCCGCTACGCCTTCGCGACGCTGCGCGCGATGCGCCGGGGCGCCCTGTCGATGCCGGCTTCCCTGATCGAACGGCTCGCGGCCGGGGCCGCCGGGCGCGCGGCGCTGACGAGCACCATCTACGCGCGGCCCGGGCGCCGTTCACCCGAGGCCGTGGTCGCCGAGACGTTCGCGCTGCGCGAGGCGACGGGCTTCCACCAGACTCTGGCCGTCGGCAGGAGCGTCGACTTCACCGACGACGTGCCCGGCCTCCCCGTGACCATCGCCTGGGGCAGTCAGGACCGGCTGCTGCTGCGCAGGCAGGGAATCCGGGCGAAGCACACCATCCCGGGGGCCCGGCTGGTGCGGCTGCCGGGCTGCGGTCATGTCCCCATGAACGACGACCCCGCGGCGGTGGCACGGGTCATCCTCGACACGAGCCACTGAGCGGTTCCGGTTCCGCCCCTTGGCGGGGCAGGGCGGCCGGGGGCCAACGCCCTCTTGTTCACCTGGGGTTGGTGTGGTGGCCGCCGCCGGGCACTAGGCATGGGTCGGCAGCAGTCAATCCTCTGCCCCCGATTGCCCCACCGCCCTATCGCCCCATCGCCCCGGAGGCCCATCGATGTCGTCGCGTACGCACGTCCCGCACCCCGGCCGCCGCACCGTCCTGCGCGGCTCGCTCCTGGCCTCGGCCGCCGTCACCCTTCCGGCCACCGTCGCCGCGGCCCCAGCCTTCGCGCTCTCCGGCCGGCCGAGTGCTACATGGGGTGTCCAGACGGGTGCGGTGACCTCGTCGTCCGCCCTGGTGTGGGTGCGGTCGGACCGTCCGGCACAGATGCTCGTCGAGACGTCGGCCACCGAGTCGTTCCGCCGGGCCCGTAGATGGCACGGCCCGCTGATCGGCTCCCGTACGGACTTCACCGGCACGACTCCCCTGTACGGGCTGCCGCCGGGCGAGCAGGTGCACTACCGGGTGACGCTCGCCGACCCGCACGACCCGCGCCGGACGGGCAAGCCGGTGTACGGAACGTTCCGCACCGCCCCCGCGAGGCGCCGCGACGGCGTGCGCTTCCTGTGGTCGGGCGACATCGCGGGCCAGGGCTGGGGCATCAACCCGGACATCGGCGGCTACCTGGTGTACGACGAGATGCGCCGCCTCGACCCGGATTTCTTCCTCTGCAGCGGAGACAACATCTACGCGGACGGGGTCATCGAGCCGAGTGTGACGCTGCCCGACGGCCGGATCTGGCGCAACATCACCACCGAGGAGAAGGCGAAGGTCGCCGAAACGCTCGACGAGTACCGCGGCAACTTCCGCTACAACCTGCTCGACGGGAACCTCCGCCGCTTCAACGCGCAGGTGCCCTCCATCATCCAGTGGGACGACCACGAAGTCCGTAACAACTGGTACCCCGGCCAGATCCTCGACGACCCGCGCTACACCGAGAAGAACGTGGATGTGCTGGCGGCCCGGTCGATGCGGGCGTTCAGCGAGTACGTCCCGGCCCCGGCAGCTCACGGGCCCTCCGGCGAGGGGCGGATGCACCGCGTCGTACGGCACGGACCGCTCCTGGATGTCTTCGTCCTGGACATGCGCTCCTTCCGCAACGCCAACTCCCCCGGCCGGCAGGCCGACGACACCACGGGCATTCTCGGCGCCGAGCAGCTCGCCTGGCTCAAGCGGGAACTGTCGCGCTCACGCGCCACATGGAAGGTGATCGCCGCGGACATGCCGCTGGGGCTGGTCGTCCCGGACGGTGCGACGAACTTCGAGGCAGTGGCCCAGGGCGATCCCGGTGCCCCGCTCGGCCGCGAACTCCAGCTGGCCGAACTGCTGCGGTACATCAAGCGGCAGCGGATCACCGGCACGGTGTGGCTGACGGCCGATGTCCACTACACCTCGGCGCAGCACTACTCCCCCGAGCGCGCGGCCTTCAAGGACTTCGCGCCGTTCTGGGAGTTCGTCTCGGGGCCGCTGGCTGCCGGTGGTTTCCCGGCGAACGCGCTCGACGCCACCTTCGGACCCGACCGGGTCTTCGTCCAGGCACCGGAGCGGGCGAACGTCTCCCCCATGGAGTCGCCGCAGTACTTCGGCGAGGTGGACATCGACGGCGACAGCGGCGAGCTCACGGTACGGCTGCGGGCGCAGGGCGGGACCGTCCTGTTCAGCAAGGTGCTTCAGCCGGGGCTCACAGGACAGTGAGCCGATGAGAGCGGGAGGACCCGACAAAAAGGGACGATAGGCAACCAGATCCACACTTAACCCGTCAGTCACAAGCCGTTCGTGATCAGGCAACACCACTCGGTCACAGTGAGGACATGACTGATGTGACATCCGCGAAGAGTGCCCGCCGTCCCCACCACTGGCGGCGGGACCTGATCGAGCTGGCTGCCCTGTTCACGGCGGTGGCCGTGGCCGACGCGATCGCCAACCTGATCGGGCACCAGCCCGACGGCCCCTATCTGCTGATCGCCTCGGCCGTGGCACTTGTCGCCACGGCCGCGTTCCACACGTGGTGGGCCCGGCACCACAGCCACGCCCCGCCGGGCGCGGGCGGCGACGAGGCGACACAAGACATCGGAGCCGGGACCCAGGCCGAACTGACCGTCGAGGACACCGCCCTGTGGCGGATGCGGACGACCGTGCGCGACGCGCCGGGCAGCCTGGCCGCCCTGTGCGTCGTGCTCGCCCGTTTCCGGGTCGACATCCTGACGCTCCAGACGCACCCGCTGGCCAACGGCACCGTCGACGAGTTCCTGCTGCGGGCGCCCGCAGCGCTCCAGGCGCAGGAGCTCACCCGGGAGATCTCCGCGGCGGGCGGCAGCTCCACCTGGATCGAGCGCGCGGACGCCCACGACCTGGTCGACACCCCGACCCGGGTCCTCGGGCTTGCCACCCGTACCGCCCTGGATGCCGCCGAACTTCCGCTGGCACTACGACAGTTGCTTGGCCGCTGCACCATCCACTCACTGCCCGCCGTCTCCATCACCGGCCGTCCCACCGGTGAGAGCGCACCCGTCGAAGGGGTACTGGAGGAGACCGTGATGCGGCTGCGCGATCCCTCCGGCGGTGTCATCACCGTGGAGCGTCCGCACCTGCCGTTCACACCGACCGAGTTCGCCCGGGCCCGCGCCCTCGTGGAGCTCGACGCGCGGCTCGGCCCCCGGGTTCCGCGCAGCCAGGACGTGCTCACCCTCCCCGAGGGCAACGAGATCACCGTGCGCCGCGCGGACCGCGGCGACCTCGTCGCAGCCCGCGCCATGCATGACCGCTGCTCCGAGCGGACCCTCGGGCTGCGCTATCACGGCCCGGTCCGCGATGCCGGCCGCTACCTCGATCACCTGCTGAGCCCGCGCTTCGGCCGCACCCTCGCCGTGCAGACGGCGTCCGGCAAGCTGGTGGCGCTCGGCCACCTGCTCTGGGACGGTGACGAGACCGAGGTCGCCCTGCTCGTCGAGGACGACTGGCAGCGCCGCGGCATCGGCTCCGAGCTGCTGGGCCGACTGGTGGCGCTGGCCGTCGAGGCCGGCTGCGAGAGCGTCTACGCCGTCACCCAGGCCCACAACACGGGCATGGTCGCGGCGATGCGCGGGCTCGGACTGCCCCTCGACTACCAGATCGAGGAAGGCACGCTCGTCGTCACAGCCCGACTGGACTCGTCTCCCGTCCGATCACTGCCGCCGTACGAGCGGGCTGAACAGACGGGTCGCTGAGCGCCTGACACAGGTCGGCCCACAGGTCCTCGACGTCCTCCAGGCCGACCGACATCCGCAGCAGCCGCTCACCGACACCGGATGCCCGCCGGTCTCCCTCGGCCACAATGCGGTGGCTGATGGAGGCCGGGTGCTGGATCAGCGAGTCCACGCTTCCGAGGCTGACGGCAGGCGTGATGAGCCGCACCGCGGCGATCACCCGGTGCGGGTCCCCGTACACCTCGAACGAGACCATCGCGCCGCCCACCCGCGGGTAGTGGACACGGGCGATGCGCGGGTCGGCGGTGAGCCGCCTGGCGAGTTCTGCGGCGCTCGCCGACGCGGCGCGTACCCGCACCGGCAGCGTGGACAGGCCCCGCAGCAGCAGATATCCGGCGAGCGGGTGCAGCACGCCGCCGGTGGCGAACCGCACCTGGCGCAGGGTGGCCGCGAACTCCTCGTCGCAGGCCACGACTCCGCCCATCACATCGCCGTGGCCGCCCAGGTACTTGGTGGCACTGTGCAGCACGATCCGGGCACCGTGCTCGACCGGCCGCTGGAGCACCGGGGTGGCGAAGGTGTTGTCGACGAGCAACGGAACGGACCCGCAGGCGTGCGCGACGGCCCGGATGTCCACCTCGGCCAGGGTCGGATTGGCAGGGGTCTCCACCATCACGAGGCCGGTGTCGGGGCGGATCGCGTCGGAGATGCCCGCCGGGTCGGTCCAGGTGACCTCCGTGCCGAGGAGGCCGGCGCCCAGGAGGTGGTCGCTGCAGCCGTAGAGCGGGCGGACGGCGACCACATGGCGCAGGCCGATGCTCGCGCGGGCCAGCAGGACCGCGGTGAGGGCCGCCATTCCGCTGGCGAACGCGACGGCGCTCTCGGTTCCTTCGAGCCGGGCCAGGGCCGTTTCGAAGCGGCCGGTGGTCGGATTGTCGAGTCGCGCGTAGACGGGCGGCCCGTCCGGCCTGGCGCCGGTGGTGGCGAAGGCGTCGATCCGCTCGGCCTCACCCCTCGAGTCGTACGAGGGGTAGGTGGTGGACAGGTCGAGCGGCGGGGCATGCAGTCCGAGGGAGGCGAGATCATCGCGTCCGGCGTGCACGGCTTCGGTGGCCAGCGCCCGGGACGGGGATGAGGTCCGGGGCGTCGTCGAGGCTTCGGTGTCCATGTCACCACTCTGAACAGCTGCCGGGTCGAGGAGGCAAAACCCCGTGTTACGTTCGATGCATGGCTGATTCTGTCGTTCTCGATCCGGTAGATCTACACATTCTGCGGCTCCTCCAGAACGATTCACGGACCACATACCGGGAGCTGGCCGCCGAAGTCGGGGTGGCTCCGTCCACGTGTCTGGACCGGGTGACCCGGCTGCGCCGCTCCGGCGTCATCCTCGGGCATCAGCTGCGCCTCGACCCGGCGCGCCTGGGCCGGGGTGTGCAGGCCCTGCTCCTGGTGCAGGTCCGGCCGCACCGCCGCGAGCTGATCGGCCCGTTCGTGGACCGGATCAGGGCGCTGCCGGAGTCCCGCGCGCTGTTCCATCTCACAGGCCCCGACGACTATCTGGTCCAGGTGGCCGTTTCCGACACAGCGGACCTCCAGCGGCTGGTGCTGGACGAGTTCACCTCGCGCCGCGAAGTGGCCAGGGTGGAGACCCGGCTGATCTTCCAGCAGTGGGAGTGCGGCCCCCTGTTGCCACCGGGATCGACGCCCGGATCGACGCCCGGATCGACGCCGGGGCCACCGCCCGGTTCGCCGTCGGGATCGTACGGCGGCTGATTTCCGGTGGTGGTGACGCGGAGGCCCTCGTCGTACGAGGATGTCCGCATGTCAGACACTTCTCAGAGCGCGCTGCCCCGCCAGGTCGCCGACGCCTACGTCGACGCATTCATCGAACTCGACCCGATCACCGGTACGTATCTCGGTGTCGCCGAAAGCTCACGCCGGCTGCCCGACTTCTCGCCCGCCGGTCAGACGGCCCTCGCCGATCTCGCCCGCGAGACCCTGGCTAAGCTCGACGCCGCCGAGAAGCTGCCGGGCGCGCACAGCGATGCCGAGCGGCGTTGCGGACGGCTGCTGCGCGAGCGGCTCACGGCCGAACTCGGCGTCCACGACGCCGACGAGGGGCTGCGGGTCGTCTCCAATCTCCACTCGCCCGCGCACAGCCTCCGTGAGGTGTTCACGGTCACGCCGACCGATACGGACGAGGACTGGGCCGCGGTCGTGGACCGCCTGCGGGCCGTCCCGGCCTCGCTGGAGGGGTACCGCGCCTCGCTCGAACTCGGCCTGGAGCGCAAGCTGTACGGGGGTCCGCGCCCGACCGCCACGTTCATCGAGCAGCTGACGGAGTGGGCCGGCACCAACGGCTCGGGGTTCTTCCAGGACTTCGTCACGCCCGGTCCTGTCGCCCTGCGCGCGGAGCTGGACGCCGCGGCCGGTGAGGCCGCGGCGGCGCTCGTGGCGCTGCGCGACTGGATGAGCGAGGTGTACGCCCCGGCGATCGAAGGTGCTCCCGACACCGTGGGCCGTGAGCGGTACGCGCGTTGGGCGCGCCAGTACAACGGCGCCGACCTGGATCTCGACGAGGCGTACGCGTACGGCTGGTCCGAATACCACCGCCTCCTGATCGAGATGAAGGCCGAGGCGGAGAAGATCCTGCCCGGCGCCGGCCCCTGGGAGGCCCTCGCGCATCTCGATGTGCACGGCAAGCACATCGAGGGTGTCGATGAGGTGCGGACCTGGCTCCAGGGGCTGATGGACGAGGCCATCGAGGCTCTTGACGGCACCCACTTCGAACTCGCCGAGCGGGTACGGAAGGTGGAGTCCCACATCGCCCCGGCGGGCGGCGCCGCGGCCCCGTACTACACCGGCCCCTCCGAGGACTTCTCGCGCCCCGGCCGGACCTGGCTGCCCACGATGGGCGAGACCCGCTTCCCCGTGTACGACCTGGTCTCCACCTGGTACCACGAGGGGGTTCCCGGGCACCATCTGCAGATCGCGCAGTGGACGCACGTGGCAGAGAACCTCTCCCGCTACCAGGCGTCGTTGGGCCACGTGAGTGCCAATGCCGAGGGCTGGGCGCTGTACGCGGAGCGCCTGATGGACGAGCTGGGCTTCCTGCCCGACGCGGAGCGCCGGCTCGGCTACCTGGACGCGCAGATGATGCGCGCCTGCCGGGTGATCATCGACATCGGTATGCACCTGGAGCTGGAGATTCCGGCGGACTCGCCGTTCCACCCCGGCGAGCGGTGGACACCGGAACTGGCCCAGGAGTTCTTCGGCAGCCACAGCGGCCGGCCCGCCGACTTCGTCGAGAGCGAGCTGACCCGCTATCTGTCGATGCCGGGGCAGGCCATCGGCTACAAGCTGGGCGAGCGCGCCTGGCTGCTGGGCCGGGAGAACGCTCGCAAGGCGCACGGCGACGGGTTCGACGCCAAGGCGTGGCACATGGCGGCCCTCTCGCAGGGGTCCCTCGGCCTGGACGATCTGGTGGACGAGCTGTCCAAGCTCTGATCACGCGGCCCGGCCGCCCACCGCGGCCGGGCACCGCTCAGTCCGGCCGCCGTCGGCCGGAAGCCGCAACCTGCGTAGAAATCCGCCAGTTCGGGCTCATAGTCCACGTTGAGCCACTGCACTCCCCGTTCGCGCGCCTGCTCGGCCGCCGTCGTCACGAGGCGGCGGCCGAGCCCCCGCCCCTGGCCTTCGGGATGCACGGTCGTGTCGAGCACGAAGGCATGCAGCCCTCCGTGCATCCGCGCGGTCAGCAGCCGCAGTCCTCGGAGTCGGCAGGGGCGGTGAGGGTGTCGGCGGTGCGCCGCTCAAGTCCCTCCCAGGTCTCGAACTCGAAGCCCTCGCGCGCCCAGTACTCGAAGCCGCCGAGCATCTCCTTGACCTGGTAGCCGAGTTCGGCGAGGGCGAGGGCGGCGCGCGTCGCGCCGTTGCAGCCCGGGCCCCAGCAGTACGTGATCACGGGCACTGCCGGGTCGAGGAGTTCGCGGGCCTGTTCCGCGATGAGGGCGGTGGGCAGGTGTACCGCGCCGGGGATGTGCCCCTGGTCCCAGGAGGCGGTGGAACGGGAGTCGATGACGACGAATCCGGGGTCACCGTCCGCCGCGAGGGTCGCCGCGACGTCGGAGACATCGGCGTGGAAGGCGAGCGACGCGCCGAAGTAGGCGGCCGCCACAGCCGGCGCGGCCGGCGGGACGCGCAGGACGGGGTTCGATTCGGTGGTGATCAGCTGTGAGGTCATGACCAAAAATCTATGGGCAGTGATCATTTGGCGGAAGTGGAGATCCCCGGCATCCCACTTGATCAGCCGGGGATTTCCCTGTTGTCTGTCGCACATGACCGACTATTCCCCGGACGCCACCGACTGGCGCATCCTCGATGTCCTTCAGCGTGACGGCCGGGCCTCGTTCGCCGAGCTGGCGCGCGCCGTGGCGATGTCCCCGAGCGCGGTCACCGAACGGGTGCGCCGCCTGGAGGAACTGGGCGTGATCAGCGGATACGCCGCGGTGGTGGACCCCGAGCGGCTCGGACTGCCGATCCTCGCCCTCGTACGGCTGCGCTACCCGAACGGCAACTACAAGCCGTTCCACGATCTGACGGACACGACCCCGGAGATCATCGAGGCCCACCATGTGACGGGCGACGACTGCTTCGTGCTCAAGGTCACCGCCCGTTCCATGAGCCACCTGGAAGAGGTCACCGGCCGGATCGGCACCCTCGGCGCCGTCACCACCAGCATCGTGTACTCCTCCCCGCTCCCCCGGCGGCCGATCAGCCGCTGAGCCCGTCCGCCGCGCGGTGGCGCACCGCCGAACCGTGCCGCTCCTTCACCACTTCGAGCTGGGCGGGAATGCGGCGGCGCAGATCGGCCACGTGACTGACGATGCCCACGCTGCGGTCGCGCTCCCGCAGCGAGTCCAGAACATCGAGCACCTCGTCGAGGGTCTGCTCGTCCAGGCTGCCGAAGCCCTCGTCGATGAAGAGCGTGTCCAGCCGTATGCCACCGGCCTCGTCGGTGACGACATCGGCGAGACCGAGTGCCAGCGCGAGCGAGGCGAAGAACGTCTCACCGCCGGACAGGGTCGCCGTATCGCGCTCCCGGCCGGTCCACGAGTCCACGACGTGCAGGCCGAGCCCGGCGCGGCGTCCGCCGGAGCGGGCGTCCGAGTGGACCAGGGTGTAGCGGCCCGACGACATCTTCTGGAGCCGGGCGGTGGCAGCGGCGGCGACCTGTTCGAGCCGGGCCGCGAGCACGTACGCCTCCAGGCGCATCTTGCGTTCGTTGTCCGCGGAGGTACCCGCGGTCAGTCCGGCGAGCCGGGCCACCCGTTCGTACTCCCGGCGCAGCGGCCCCAACGCGCGTACCTCCTCGGCGGCCCGGCGCGACAGCCGGTCGAGTTCGGAGCACCGCTCGCGGGCGGCGGCGAGCGCTGCCCCGGCGTCCCTCAGCAGCCGCTCGGCGGTGTCGTACGCGGTCTGCGCGGCGTCCGGTGTCGCCTGCGGGCGTTCGGCGGCGGCGTGCGCGTCCTGTTCCGCGATCCGGTCGGCGACGGCGGCGGCCTCGGCCTGCCAGGCGTCGATCCGGTGCTGGAGTTGGCGTTGCCCCGCATCGGTGAGCAGGGTCGCCGCCGCGGCATCGGGGGTGTCGAACCCGGCCTTGAACGCGGCGTCGGCCAGCCGGTCGTCGGCTTCCTTGCGCCGCTGCGCCGCGCTCTGCTCGGTCCGTACCGCATCGGCCGCCTCGCCGAGCAGTTCCACCCTGCGTTCCAGCCGGTGTGCGTGTGCGGCGACGGTGGCCGACTCTCCGCGTGCGGTCACCAACTCGGCTTCCAGTGCCACCTGTTCACGGTCGAGCGCTTCGCGCTGAGAGGTACGGGCGGCGGCGCGGCGCTCGGCCTGCCCGCGCTGCTCCAGCCGGCCCGCGTGCTCGCGCTCGGCGGCGGCGAGCGCTTCCCGCGCCGCGTGCGTACCGGCGGCCAGTCGGTGGGCGGAGGTGTGCTCCCGGGCCAACTCGGCGACGAACGCGTCGAGTTCGGTGACCGAGGGGCCGGTGACCGTGAGGCCGTCAGTCTCCTCCGATACCCCTTCCTCCCCTACCCGCTCCGCCGCCTCGGCGCTCGCTCCGGCGAACCGCTCGCGTACGGAGCCGAGTTCGTGCTCCGCAGCGGTGCGTGCCGCTTCGGCGCGGCGGTGCGCGGCGAGTGCCACCTCCTCGGTGGCCCGGTCCACGTGCCCGTCTCCGGGCCGCGCGGGGTCCGGGTGCTCGGCGGAACCGCAGACCGTGCAGGCGGCGCCGTCGACCAGTCCTGCGGCGAGTTCCGCCGCGATGTCGCGCAACCGCCTCTCGCGCAGGCCCAGCCAGTGTTCGTGTGCCGCGAGCGCCCTTTCGCGGGCGTCGGACATCCGCCCGGCGGCGGCCGCCGCCTCCAGGGCGAGCGCGTCGCGCCGGCGGGCCGCTTCCAGCCTCCTGCGCGCGGGGGCCAGACAGCCGGCCAGCTGCTCCGCGCGGGTCGCCGCCTCCTGGGCGTCCTCGATGCGTTCCTGGAGCGCGCGGCGGGTGACGTCCCACCCGGCGAGCCAGTGCCCGGTCTCCTGGATCAGTTCGTCGTCGGCCCGCGACTGCCGTTCGAGCGTGGTCCGTTCGGCGTCGATCTCCGTGCTGCGGCGCTCCGCCCGGCGCGCCGCTTCCAGTCCGCCCAGTTCCTGGCGGAACCGGCGTTCCAGCGTGGCGAGTTGCTCCGCGCCCGCGTCGGCCAGGTCCGCGGGCAACTGCCCGCGCGACCGCTCAAGGGCCTCGCTCGCCGCGCGGTACGCCCGCTCCGCCTCATCGCGCAGGTCCAGCGCGGGAGCGACCAGATCCGCTTTGCGCGCACGCTCCAGTTGTTCGCCGCAACGGTCTCGTTCCGTGCGGCCCGCCTCGAGAGCGGCGGCGCGGCGCCCGGTCTCCTCGTACCGCTGCTGGAGCCTGGCGAGTTCGCGTTCCGCGTCGAGCGCGCGGCGGGCGGCGGCCTGCCGGTTCTCGGCGGCGGACAGGGCCCACTCGGCGACGGTGAGCCGTTCCCGTGCCCCGGTGCGTGCCACGGCGGCCCACTCCAGGACGCCTTCGGCGAGTCCGGGCTCGCCGGGCCGGTCCTCGGGCAGCGGACACTCCCGTCCGGCGGGTCCGGCGGCCTGCGCGATCCGCTGGGCGAGGCCGATGATCTGTTCGTCCCCGGCTCTGACCTGCGCCTCGGCGCCACGGCGCAGCTCGGCGAGCCGTTCCTCGACCGCCGCGAAGCGCCGGGTGTCGAAGAGTCTGCCGAGCAGCCTGCCGCGGGCCTCCGCGTCGGCGCGCAGGAAGCGGGCGAAGTCTCCCTGGGGCAGCAGGACCACCTGGCAGAACTGGTCCCTGCTCATCCCGAGGAGCTCGGAGAGCTCCTCACCGATCTCCTGGTGCGAACGGCTGAGGGCGCGCCAGCCGTGCTCGGAGTCGTACTCACGCAGCCAGCTCTGCGCCTTCTCCGTCGTGAAGCCGGCGCCCTTCTTCTTGCGGCGGGGCTGGGCCGGGCGCCTGGTCACCTCCAGGCGGCGTCCGCCGACGGTCAGCTCCAGGCAGACCTCGGTGGTCAGTCCTTCCGGGGCGTGATCGCTGCGCAGTGAGGTCCCAGGGCTCTGCCGGGCACCGGGGACCGCCCCGTACAGGCCGTAGCAGACGGCGTCGAGAACCGAGGTCTTCCCCGCGCCTGTCGGACCGTGCAGCAGGAAGAGTCCCGCCGAGGAGAGCGCGTCGAAGTCGACCTCCTGGGTGGCGCCGAAGGGGCCGAAGGCTGTGATCGTGAGCCGGTGGAGCCTCAACGGGACACCTCGTGCACGCCGTCGTCCACCCGTACGTCGTCGAAGGCGGAGCGCAGCACCGTGCGCTCCTGTTCGTCCGGTCCGCTGCCGCCGCGCACATGGGCCACGAAGTCCTCCGCGATCTGGTGGTCGTCGCGTCCCTTGAGGCGCTGTGCGTACGAGGCGGAGGGGTCCTCGGGGGCCCGTTCCGGGTCGAAGACCAGGCTGAGGGTGTGCGGGAAGCGCTCCACGAGGCGGGCCATCGGGTCGTCCGGGCGCACCGGGTCGGTGAGGGTCGCCTCGACCCAGGACTCCTGGTGCTGTTCGTGACGGGGGTCGTCGAGCAGGGTGTCGAGGTGTCCGCGGAGCCGGGCGAGGGGGCGGGGAACCGGGAAGTCGACACGCTCGGCGGCGACGGAGCCTTCGGCGTCGAGATCGACCAGCCACATGGTCTTGCGGTGATCCGCCTCGGAGAAGGAGTAGGCGAGCGGGGAGCCGGAGTAGCGCACGCGCTCGGTGACGCGCTGGCTGCCGTGCAGATGTCCCAGGGCCACGTAGTCGACGCCGTCGAAGACTCCGGCGGGCACGGCGGCGACCCCGCCGACGGTGATGTCGCGTTCGCTGTCGCTGGGCTCGCCGCCCGCGACGAAGGCATGGGCGAGGACCACCGACCGGGTCCCGGCGGGCCTGCTCGCGAGGTCGGCGCGGACCCGGTCCATGGCGGCCGTGAGGACGGCCTGGTGGCCCGCCTTCGAGGCGCCGAGGGTGTCCTTGACCAGGGCGGGTTCCAGATAGGGCAGCCCGTAGAACGCCACCTCGCCGTGTGCGTCGCGCAGGACGACGGGGGCGTCGCAGCCCTCGGGGTCGGTGCGCAGATGGATTCCGGCCCGCCCGATCAGGCCCGCGCCGACGCCGAGCCTGCGGGCCGAGTCGTGGTTCCCGGAGATCATCACGGTCGGGACTCCGGCGGCGGCGAGCCGGTGCAGTGCGTCGTCGAAAAGCTCGACGGCGGACAGGGGCGGCACGGCCCGGTCGTAGACGTCCCCGGACACCAGGACGGCGTCGGCCCCGCGCTCCTGCACCGTGGCCACCAGGTGGTCGAGGAAGGTCCGCTGCGCGTCGAGCATCGGGACCCGGTGGAGTGAGCGCCCCAGATGCCAGTCGGACGTGTGCAGAATCCTCAAAACGTCACTCCGACGGCTGCGACCTGCATGTTCCTCTTCCTCCACCCCGGGGCCTGCCCGTGATCCCACGAACGGCACCGACCACGCTAGCGCCGGTCGCCCCCGGAACCCGCATCAATCATGGTTTCAGACGTCCCCGTACGCTTCCCCGCCCAGTTCGAGAGTGGCCGAGCCCGCCGTCGCATCGGCCAGCCAGGACGTGAATCCTTCGACATCGGCGTCCGGCAGTCCGATCCCGATGGACACCATCTCCGCGTAAGTGACCTCGCGCACGGCGCGGCCGGTGGCCCGCAGATCGTTCTCCAGCTTGCCCGCGCGCTGGTGGTCCACCGTGACGGTGGCCAGCCGGAAGCGCTGACGTGTAATGGTGCCGAGCGCGTCGAGCGCTTCGCCGACCGATCCGCCGTAGGCCCGGATCAGACCACCGGCGCCGAGCTTCACACCGCCGTAGTAGCGGGTGACGACCGCGGCCACGTAACGCACCTCACGGCGCATGAGCATGTGCAGCATGGGAACGCCCGCGGTACCCCCGGGCTCCCCGTCGTCGGACGCCTTCTGTACGGAGGCGTCGGCGCCGATCACGTACGCGAAGCAGTTGTGGGTGGCGGTGGGGTGCTCCTTGCGTACGCGTGCGACGAAGTCCTGCGCCTCCTGCTCGGTGGCGGCGGGTGCGAGCGCGCAGATGAAGCGCGATCGGTTGATCTCGGTCTCGTGCACGCCCGCACGGGCGACTGTCCGGTACTGCTCCTGCATCCGGCCACCCTATGCGTCGCCCCGCCGGGGAATCCCCGGCGCCCGCCGTAGGTTGCGCAGGCAGTCAGTATTCGCGTCCGCAGGAGGCATGGCATGTACGGCGACCAGGACACCATCCGCAAGATCCTCACCGAGTCCGGGGACGTCTGGGCCGTCGTGGGCCTGTCGTCGAACGAGGGGCGGGCGGCCTACGGTGTCGCGGACGTGCTCCAGCGCTACGGCAAGAAGATAGTGCCCGTGCATCCCAAGGCCGAGACCGTCCACGGGGAGCAGGGGTATGCGTCCCTGGAAGCGATTCCCTTCGACGTCGACGTGGTCGATGTGTTCGTGAACAGCGAGCTCGCGGGCGCGGTCGCCGACGAGGCCGCTGCCATCGGCGCCAAGGCCGTCTGGTTCCAGCTCGGTGTCATCGACGAGGCCGCCTACGCGCGTACCCGCACGGCCGGGCTCGACATGGTCATGGATCACTGCCCCGCCATCGAGATCCCGCGGCTCGGCTGACCTTCCGCGGCTCGGCCGGCCTGCCAGGGCGTGCTGTCGTGCGGGGCCGCCGCCGGGGACAATGACCGCCGTGAGCGACCTCCTCAGCGGTGAGCGGGCAGCGGCCCAGTTGTCGGAGCTCGGCGTGCGGCGGGGCGGGGTGCTGCTGGTGCACGCCTCGATGCGTTCCGTCGGGGCTGTCGACGGGGGTGCCCGCACCCTGGTCGGCGCCCTGCGGCGGGCCCTGGGGCCCGACGGCACCCTGGTGGTCCCGTCGATCACTCCGGAGAACTCCGACACCTCGCCCGCTTATCGCCGCAGCGTCCATGGCCTGGGCGAAGAAGGGCGCGAGGCCGTGCGTGCCGCGATGCCGCCGTTCGACCGGGCGACCACGCCCGCGCCGTCCGTGGGCCGTCTCGCCGAGGCGGTGCGGCTGACACCGGGCGCCGAACGCAGCGGCCACCCGCAGACCTCGTTCGCCGCGCTCGGGCCGGCCGCCGACGCACTGACCGCCCGCCATCGCCCGGACTGCCACTACGGCGAGGATTCCCCGCTCGCCGCGCTGTACGAGAGCGATGCCCGGATCCTGCTGCTGGGGACGGGATTCGATACGTGCACCGCCTTCCACCTGGCCGAGTACCGGGTGGCGCGTCCGCCCCTCCGCCGCTACCGCTGTGTGGTGACGGCGGAGGGGCGGCGCCGGTGGTGGGAGTACGAGGACGTCGATCTGGACGACAGCGACTTCGCCGCGCTGGGGCGGGACTTCGAGGAGTCGGACACCACGGGGGCCGTGCGCACGGGCCGGGTCGGCGCGGCGTACACCAGGCTCGTCGGCCTCACCGCTGCCGTGGACTTCGCGGCCGGATGGTTCGCGGAGCACCGGGTGGACCGCCCGGCGGACCCGGCGGAGGCGATCCGTCCATAGGACCGGGCCTGCCGGCCGGGCCCGCCCCGTGTGTGGGCCGGCTACGACCGTTGGCTGGAGCACCTATGTACCAACTGCCGTGCCTGCGCTCATACTTGCGGCGTGTCGGACCGATGGGGGAGGCGCCGGATGAAGCAGCTGATTCGCACCGAGGACGGCCGTCAACTGGCCGTCGAGCACTACGGCAAACCGCACGGAAGGCCCGTCTTTCTTCTGCACGGCACACCCGGCAGCCGGCTCGGACCGGCACCCCGGGGCTCCGTGCTGTACCGGCTGGGCGTGCATCTCATCGCCTACGACCGTCCGGGCTACGGCGATTCGGACCGGTTGCCCGGGCGCCCCGTGGCGCATGTCGCCGAGGACGTGGCCGCGATCGCGGACGCCTTGGGCATCGAGCGGTTCGGCGTCGTGGGCCGGTCGGGCGGGGCTCCGCACGCTCTCGCCTGCGCGGCGCTCCTGCCGGACCGTACGGCAAGGACGGCGGCACTCGTCGGACTGGCGCCGCGCGACGCGCAGGGCCTGGACTGGTTCGACGGCATGACCGAGTCGAATGTCCGGGAGTACGACAACGCGGCAGCCGGAGCACGCCAGTTGACGGCGGCGCTGGAGTTCCGGTCGGCGACGATCCGGGCGGATCCGGCGGGCATGGTGGCCGATATGCACAGCACGCTGCCCGCGTCGGACCGCGGCATCGTCGCCGATGCCGGCATCCGGGCGATGCTCACCCGGAACTTCGCCGAGGGCCTGCGCAGTTCGGCCGACGGCTGGGTCGACGACGTGATGTCGTTCAGCACCGACTGGGGGTTCCGCCCCGAGGACATCGCCTCGCCCGTACTCCTGTGGCACGGCGAGGACGATGTCTTCGCGCCGGTGTCGCACACCCGGTGGCTCGCCGAGCGCATCCCCGGGGCCGAGCTGGTGGTGGAGCGGGGCGCCGCACACTTCGGCGCGCTGCGCGTGCTGACCCGGGTGCTCGGCTGGACGTCGTGGTGAACCGTCCGCCGGGCCCCGGGCCCCGCACCGCTCGCGCGCCCCGGCTCACACCGGCTGTGGCTCCAGGTCACGGCTGACCCGCCGCCAGGAGCGGGCCGCCTCGGTGATCGGGTGATCCGCCCCCAGCCGTACGGCGGCCGGTTCGAGGACCTCGGCCCGCATCCGCTGTGCCTCCACCTCGCGGCCCGCCGCGCGCAGGGTGATTGCGAGGTTGGAGCGGCAGACGAGCACATCGGGGTGGTTTGCCCCGTACCTCGCCATCAGGCCTTCCAGCGCGATGCGTTCCCACTGTTCCGCCGCCTCGGGCCGGTGCAGGTCCCCGTAGGCGTTGGCGAGGTTGATCGCGGCGCAGAGCGTGAAGGGGTGCGAGTGCCCCAGCTGGTCCTCAAGCGCCGCCCGGACCAGCTCGCCGACCTCGGCGGCACGCCGGGCTTCGCCGAGCCCCCGCAGGTAGATGCCCACGTTGTTGCGGCAGGCCAGCGTGAAGGGGTGTTCCTCACCCAGGCTCTCCCGGTAGCCCTCCAGCGCCTGAAGGGCGAGGTCGAGGGCCGCTTGCTTGTCCCCGACCGCCGAGAAGTCGGCGGCCAGGTTGAGCCCGCAGGCCAGCGCGTCGGGCACCTTGGCCCCGTACCGCCCCCGGTAGCGGCCGTACGTCTCCTCGGTGAGGCGCTTCGCCTCGTGCGGATGGCCGGCCTTGCGCAGCGAGACGGCGAGGCTCTTGGCGGTGCGCAGCGCCTCGGGTACGTCGGCGTTGAGCACGCTGCGGTCGAAGGCGGCGATCACCTCCCGCAGGACCTGCACCGATGCCTCGTACTCCCCGGTCTCCCGCAGGTCGCGGGCGAGGTGGCCCTTGGTGGTGAGGGTGTAGGGGTGGTCCATGGTCAGCAGGGCGCTGCGCCGCTCGACGGTCTGTTCGTCCAGCCGGCGGGCGCGTTCGCTGTCGCCGGTCAGCCGGTAGTCGATCGCCAGGTTGTTGGCCGCGGTCAGGGTGCGCGGGTGGTCCTCGCCGAAGGTCTCCCGCATGCCCCGGTAGATCCGCACGTCGCGTTCCAGCGCCTCGTCGAAGCGGCCCAGGGCCCGCAGATCGGCGGCGAGGCTCCCGGTGGTGATCAGGACGTTCGGGTGGTCGGGGTGGAAAACCCGGATCTGCCGCTCCCTGGTGTCCTCGTCCAGGGCGAGCGCCGCGTGGTATCTGCCCTGCGCCCGGAGCGCGTTGGCCAGTTCGAAGCGGAGGTTCAGCGTCTGCTTGTCGTCCTCGCCGAGCTCACGGGTCCAGGTGCGGTTCAGCTGGGTTCCCAGCAGCCGGGCGTTCTCCAGCTCACCGCGCTTGAGGAGGTAGCGAATCCGGTCGAGCATGAGCTGGCGGCCCGACTCCTCGTCGCAGTCGGCGATGCCCGAGGCGCCGAGGTGCGGCCAGATCAGTTCGAAGCTCGGCCAGGTACGGGGGTCGTTCACGGGGCTGTCCAGTTCCCCGGTGTCCTGCGGGCGGGCCGCTGCCAGGGTGACATGCACTTCGTGCATCGCCTTCTCCCGCTCCTCCCTCGACATCCCGGAGCGGACGGCCGCCTGGACGAGGCGGTGCACCTGGATGCTGCTGTCGGCCGGGTCCACCTTGGCCAGCGCGAAGCGGTTGAGCGCCTGGGTGACCTTGCCGAGCATGTACCGCTCGCGCAGATCGGGGTCGTACGGGAGGAGCGAGCGGAGCATCGAGTCGCTGCCGATGAGACTCATCGATATGGGTTCGGCCGAGAAGAACGAGCACAGTTCCAGGAGCCGTACCGCGGCCTTGGACTCCTCGCGCAGCCTGGCGATGGAGATGTTCCAGGTGGCACCGATCTGCTGGGCGTAATCGTCCGGTGTGCCGAGGGAAAGGACCTTGGTGCTCTGTTCCCTGAGCTGCTGTACGTAGTCGTCCACCGGGGTGGCGGTCTCAGCGAGCCAGGCGGCCGCGACCTCGACCGCCAGTGGCAGGTCGCCGACGGCCTCGGCCACCCGGTCCGCGTCCCGTGCGGGCAGCTTGCGGACGCGGCGGCAGAGATGCTCCACGCTCTCGGAGCGTGTGAAGACCTCGACCTCCGTCGTCTCGACCTGCGCCGATACGGGCTTGTTGCGGCAGGTGGCGAGGATGTGGCCGTAGAGGGAGCCCGCGATGGGCGCGGTCTCGTCGGCGAAGATGTCCAGGGCGTTGTCGAGGTCCTCGACGTTGTCGAAGACGAGCAGCCAGCGGGAGTACGGCGATCCGCTGCGTAACGCCTCCAGGGCCGCCATGGCGGCGTCGGTGACCCCGTCACCGGTACGCAGCCCCATCTCGGCGGCCAGTTCGGCGAGCGAGGAGAGCACCCGGTCGGGCTGCTCGGACTCGACCCACCACACCAGGTCGTAGTCGGCGCGGAAGCGGTGTGCGTACTCCCTGGCCACCTGGGTCTTCCCCACCCCGCCGAGTCCGTAGAGGACTTGGGGCAGGCGCTGTCCCGAGCGGGTGTCGCCGCGCAGCTGGTCGCGCACCCGCTCCAGTACGGAGGCGCGCCCGGTGAACCATGCGTGCCGCGGGCGTACGTTCCACACCTTCGGCGCCGCTCCGGGGAAGCGGGGGCCGCCCTCGGGGACGGGCGGCGAGGCGACGGGTTCGTCCCGGTCCAGGGCACCGAGGAGTGCGGACGCGGCCTCGGTCTCGTCGAGCCGTACGAGGTCGACGACGGCCCGGCTGCTCGCGGGCAGGTTCAGCCGTACGTCACCGACCCGGACGGGTATCAGCTGGCGGCGGCTTCCGGTGGGGTCGAGGCCGACCACGGAGTCCCACAGGGTCCTGGCAGGACTGGAGTTCTGGTAGGCCTGCGAGACGACGGAGACGACGCGGTACGTGGCTCCGGGTGCGAACGCCGCCTCTGCACCGGCCACTTGCGTCGTCCGGACGTCGACGGCGACGACGTGGAAGCCGGCCCGGACGAGCACGGCCTGCAGCCAGTCGGCCCACATCTGGTCCTCGGCCACATAGGTGAGCACCACGTTGGACGGCGGCACGGGGCGTCGCCGGGTGTACGCCGCGACGTAGCCGAGCCGTTCGGCCTCGTCCATCGGGGGCAGGGCGCTGACCGCTCCGTCGGTGAGGACCGAGGTGAGCCGCTCGCAGGAGGTGAGCATGGAGCTGGAGACATTGGGCGCGTCGCCGAAGGTCGCGAGGATCTCCTCGTACGCGTAGAAGGGCCGGTAGGGAATCTCCACCGAGCCCCAGTAACCGGCCAGTTCCTCGCTGCTCAGTCCGCTCGGGAAGCCACTGAAGCTCTCCCTGGCGAGGGCCCGGCCCGCGTCGGCCTTCTCCTTCTCGCCGTCGTCGATCCGCATGGGCACCGGCAGGATGCGGATGTTCTTGTCGTGGAAGCGCTCTTCGATGTCGCGGGCCACGGCGGCCGCACCGTCGATGCTCTGGTCGCTCAACGTGAAGCAGACGACCAGCACTTGAGGCATCTGGACGGTGCAGATGTCCCCGATGTCGCTGATTCCGGTCCGGCTGTCGATGAGGGTGTAGTCGTAGTGACGTTGCATATCGGTACGCATCGCATCGAAGAACTGGCCGCCGTCGTAACGCTCGTAGAAGTCCTCCCAGTCCATCCGCCCCACGGTCGCCGAGTAGTCCCGGTTGCGCCGCCCGGCGGAGACGAAATCGAGGCTCCCGCCGAAGGGGAAGGACCAGTTCAAAGAGGTGGCGTGCGGGCGGACCCGGGCGTAGTCGCGGTGCCATTCGGGCTCCCGCTCGGCGGGCCGTCGTACCTCCTCCTGGTATTCGGTGATCAGGTTGATCACCCCTGGGGTGGCCTCCAGGTCGGAGAAGTCGAGGAAGGGATGGAAGAAGCGGTGCAGGCCCGGCGCCTCCAGATCCCAGTCGACGGCGAGCACCCGGTATCCGTTGGCGGCAAGAATCCAGGCGGTGTTGGCGAGAGCCATGGTGCGCCCCGTGCCGCCCTTGTACGAGTAAAAGGTGACGATGGTGCCTTCACGGTTCTCGGTCATCCGAGGGTCCCTCCGCGTCGTCGGCGTGGCCTTTGCCCTGGTGCGATCCGTCAGGAGGGGTGACGTGAACATCGGCGCCGTAACCGACACCGCCGGGAAGCACTCGTGGTATTCGCCCGCCCCGCCCCTCCGGGGGGTAGGTCTTCGCCTGAGCCGTGTAGTGCCGGTCGGCGGCCCGCACGGCGCGCGGCAGTTCTTCGCTGAACGCTTCGAGTGTGGGCACTCCGGCGTTGGGTGAGCGGTGGCCGCCGGCCGTCTCCGCCGCGAAGATCTCGGTGGCCGAGTGCAGGGATTCCGACCGGAGCGCGGATTCCGGGTCCTCGCGGTTCCAGGGGACCATGATGCTGATCCAGGGCCGGTCCTGGGCGCAGAGCCGCCGCAGCAGATCTCTCCGGTGCGGGGCTTCGAGTGCCCACTGGTCGAGCAGCAGCAGTCCGGGAGCGCTGGGTTCCCCGGCGGCCAGCAGCCGTTCGGCCTCGGCCTCGAAGTCGCCCACCCGCACCAGGTAGTCGAGGTTGCGCACGAGATCGCCCGCGTGGTCGGCGAGCGGGCGGGAGGACTTGGGGTGGTACGGGTTCCAGTCCCGGGCATCCGGTCCGTAGCAGTCGGGACCCCTGTCCTGGGGCCGGTCCGCCTGCGAACAGGCGAGCACGGCTATGTCCATCTCGCGGGCGGGCCCCGGCGGCCCGAAGGCGCTGGGTACGGCCAGGTAGTCCTGGTGCGGGTGGCCTTCGGCCATCCGGGTCTGCTCGGCGACCTTGACGATTCGCTTGGCCAGCAGATACACCGCGCGTTCGTACTGGTCCCTGAGATAGCGGAGCTTGATCAGCCCGTAGAAGCCCTCGTCCGCGTAGTCGTCCCCGAAGGTCGCGTGGTTGAACTGCAGCCGCTCCGCGGGCTGCGGAAGCTGCTTGGGCGGTACGGGCACCCAGAGCGCGGGCACGATTCCGGTGATCGGGGAGCTGTTGTTGTTGTACTGGGCGGCCTGGTGGTGCACGGCCCGGCTGGAGAACGCGTACCACTCGCGGCCGCACTGTTCGCTGAGGAAATAGCGTGGTGAGTAGAGCGGTACGAAGACCCTGCAGTACGCCAGCGCCTCGGACAGCCTCTCCTGCCACCCTTCGCCCGGCTGCATCTGCTGATCCATGAATCCGGCGGGCACCCCTGCCGGAAGCGAGGTCAGTTGCAGTACGTGCGCGCACAGATCCCGGTAGAACCTCTCCACCCAGACGTTCGGGTCCTTGTCCTTCGGATGGTTCTTCGGCGTATGCGCGTAGCTGAGAAAGAAGTAAGGCTTTGGTTCGTCTCCCCCGGCTCCCACCGCTCCACTGGCCAACTTCGCCCCCGGTCCCTGTTCGCTGGGTCCTCAGTGTAGGAAACCTCGATTCCCCGGCGGAACCACGCGAACACATCAATTGATTGATCCAATTGATCAAATCTCCCTTTGGATCAATCAATTGATGTCAAATCTGCCAAATCCGGAGGTGTATACGATCATTTACCGGGTGGCGACGGCTGCGGCTGCGTCCCACGCTGCACGGTGGATCGCCGCAGCCCGTCCGGCTTCGGCGCGAGCGGCCTGCGAGACCTTCTCGGCCGACCAGCCCGCGATCGTCTCGCCCATGCCCGCGACGAAACGTTCTCCCAGGAGGGTGAGCACGCCGGAGCCGGCGAGTTCGTCCACCGCCGCGGCCGTCTGCTCGCGCCACCGGGCGAACTGCGCCTCAGCCGCCCGCGCGGCCGGTCCCTGCGTGGTGAGCCGTCGCACCCGCCAGAAGTCCGTGACGGCGATGTGCGCGTACGTGCCCTGCAGCAGGCCGTCCAGCGGTCGCGGATCGTCGCGCCAGGGAGCGTAGAACAGCCGGTCCCCGTCGTCCGGGTCGTACAGGTCATGGCTGTCCAGGACCGCCCCGAGCTTGACGTGCTGGAACTCATGGACGATCAACAGGGCCAGCAGGTCCGGTGTGACGGGCCGCGCCGCGCCGATCGCGCCGAACGCCTCCCGTGACGCGGCGCTGACGTCACTGCCGTCCGGCGCATGCAGCGGGGTGACGACGCGCAGACCGGCGGCCACTCCCGGTGCGTAGGCGGGCAGTTCACGCCCGATCAGCGACCACGCCTCGGCGAGGTCCTCGGACCAGAGCTTGGCCTCGCCGTGGGAGAGCCGGTCCGACACGGGCCACTGATGGCTGTCGCGCATCGGGTCGGTGTCCTCCAGCGCCACGGTCCAGCCGGGCAGTTCCACCAGGCGCACGGGCCGCCAGTTGGGTACGAGCCCGTCGGCGCCGCTGTCCCAGCCGATCTCCAGGCACCGCCCCGCCGCCCGCACCGTGAAACCGTCCGGGCCCGCCTCCACCTCGGCCAGTTCCGCGTCGCCCGGGAGCGACACCGTGCCGAGTCCCGGCAGCCGCAGCAGCCCATCGCGCACCGGCACCGTCACGCGGTCGCCGCGCCGGGCACGCAGTGCGCAGGCGGCGGCGATCTCCGCGAGCCCCTGCCCCGCCGTGCCGGGCGCCCTGCCGTCCAGGGCGCGCAGGGCCCAGGGCCGCAGATACGGATGCGCGATCACCGCGTCCACCACGTCGGGCAGCGAGGTGTCGAGGTCGACAAGGAGCTCCCAGGCGTCGGCCGCGAGCCGGTCGGTCCGGGGGCCGCGTTCGTGCACGGCGGCCAGCAGGTGCCGGTCGAGGTCGAGCTGGCTCTCCGCCAGCCGTCCCACGGTCTCGGCGCTGCCGAAGCCTGTCGCCAGCTCGTCGAGGTCTCCGCTGCCGGAAACGGGGGCGGGTGCGACGGGAGCGGCGGCTTCACGGTCCCGGATACTCACGATGAGCTCCATCAGGTCGGGGCAGAACACCGAGGGGTTGTCGAAGCCGCTGCCCCCGCTGCCGGTCCGGTACCGGTGGGCGTAGAGGCCGCCGCCGCAGGAGGTGACCACGGGGCAGGACCGGCATTCCTCGGCGAGCTCTTCGATCCCCTGCTGCCGGGCGAGCAGTCCCGGGTGGCCGAGCACTTCGTCGAGCGAGTGCGTGAAGACGTCCATGCCGGTGGCGGGCGCGTCCTCGTAGGCCGTCTTGAGGCTGTCCGCCTGCTCGAACGTTCCGTCGGTCTCGATCACCACCAGGTCCGCGGGCGCCAGTCCGAGCGATTCGGTGAGGCTGCTCTCGCCGCGCAGCGTGCGCTCGACGGAGTCGAAGATGCGTACCGGTACGGGCCGGCCGTCCGCGTCCCAGCGCCGGTGGATGACGTCCAGCCAGTCCGCGTACGGCGTCGGTGACCCCTCGGGCCGGGGCGGTGGTACGTCCCAGGTCGCATGCGGCAGGAGGAAGTCCATGCGGGGCGGATCGAGGGCGACGAGCGCTTCGTACACGGCGACGGGGTCGTTCTCGATGTCGATCGTGCAGAGCAGACCGGCGAACAGATGCCGGTAGCGGGGCCTGCTGAGCAGTTCGACGGCCTTCAGGACCTGTGCGTGGCTGCTGCGCCCGTCGGAGTACCGGCGATGACGGTCGTTGGAGGTCTTGTCGCCGTCCAGCGAGACCCCGACTTTGATGCCCAGTTCGGTGAAGAGCTCGCAGAACCGTTCGCTGAGCAGTACGCCGTTGGTGTGGATGCGCAGATCCAGGGTGCTCACGCCGTCGAGTGCGCGGTAGAGCTCCTCGGCCGCCGTCCGCAGCCTCGCGGGGCCCGCGAGCAGCGGTTCGCCGCCGTGCAGGACGACGTGGACCTCGGGAAGCCGGTGGGCCCTGGCGTGCTCGGCGATCCGCTCCGCCGCCCTGGCCAGGATTTCTTGGGACACCACCTTGGGCCGGCCACGCCAACTCGTATCAGCGTGCTCGTACACGTAGCAGTGGTCGCAAGCGAGGTCACAGCGGCTGTGCATCTTCAGCACAAATTGACTCAAGGAGAGCGGCGGCCGGTCCATGGTGGTGTCGGTGCCCGGCTACTCAGACGGACGACTGAAAGGCCGCGACGACCAGCGGGCTCGGCCCGGTGCCCGTCGACAGCAGACGGCTGAGGGAAGCGGGCACCGTGCCGCCGCCTTGAACAGCGGCACTCTTCGCCAGCGGCACCCGAGGAGCAGCCTGTCGGCGGGGAGCGAGCCCCGGCCTGCCGGCTGCGGAGACGAGCGTAATGTCCATTGAGAGCCTCTCAGATCGAAATACGAGGGCCCGTGCGCGCGCGGGCGTTGGCGGAATTCCGCCGTCCGCATACCACGGGACCTCATTTCTGCACAACGGGTAAAGGAACGCAAATCAGGCACAAGCTGAACGGGTGAGATTCAGACACACCTGTCCCCTGTGCCTCAAACTTCGGTCCGGGCATGCGCGTACTCCCCAAGGGCGGAAAGCACTCCTTCGGGCGAGCGCTACGGGGACCCATTTCGCGCACGCATACCGTCCGCGCGCGCGAGTTCGAGGGCAGAGGGCGGGCCATGATGCACACCTTCCTATGCCGCCCCGGCCAAAACCCGGAATTCATCAAAGATGATTCCGGACAGTAATGTTTCAGACACCGAGACCCTCGACGAGGACGGCGTTCGGCAGCGCAGCGAGGGCCTTGCCCGGCACGATCAGCTTGCCGCGGCGCCGGCCGCTGCCGATCAGTACGAACTCCTCGTCGGCCACGGCGGGGTCGATCAGCACAGGCCAGTCGGCGGGCAGTCCCACCGGAGTGACGCCGCCGTACTCCATGCCGGTCTCGGCAAGCGCGGTGTCCATCGGGGCGAAGGAGACCCGGCGTGCGCCGAGGTGCTTGCGCAGCGCCCCGTTCATGTCGATGCGCGACCTGGAGAGCACCACGCAGGCGGCCAGGGTCACTTCGCCGCCCCGCTTGCCCGCCACGACCACACAGTTGGCGGACCGGTCGAGCAGTTCGGCGCCGTGGCGCTCGACGAACGCGGCGGTGTCGGCGATCGCCGGATCGGTGTCGACGTAGACGATGTGATCGGCCGGCACACCACCCCACCCGGCCCCAACGGCACGCGCCACGGGCGGCGTGAGCAGGCCGATACGGTCCACAGCGGGAGAGGCGTCCTCGAAGGAGCCCACGGGTGCGCGCATGCATCACACGCTAACAGCCGTCACCCGGTGGTCAGTTCACCGTCTCAGCGAGCGGGCGGGACCGAGACCGCCATGGTGAACTCGGCCGGTTGCGTACCGTCGTTGCGGTAGCCGTGCGACAGATGCGCCTCGAACGTCGCGGAGGTACCAGCCGGCACCGCATGGGGCTCGCCGTCGACGACCAGGGTCAGTTCGCCCGCGGTGACATGGAGGAGCTCGACGGTCCCTTCGGGATGCGGGTCGGAGGTACTGCCGTCGCCGGGCATCAGGCGCCAGGACCAGAGCTCCAGGGGGCCGGCGGCCTCCGTGCCGACCAGCAGGGTGGTCGAACTGCCCGCCTCCGTCGACCACATGCGTACGGCCTGCTCGGCGGGGATGAGCCGGACCTGCGGGCCCTGCTCGTAGTCGAGCAGCGTGGTAATGCTGACGCCGAGTGCGTCGGCGAGCTTGACGGTGGTGCCGACGCTGGGATTGGTCCGCGCCTGTTCGATCTGGATGATCATGCCGCGACTGACCCCGGCACGTGCGGCCAGGGCGTCCAGGGTGAAACCGCGCTCACCCCGCCACCGCTTGAGATTGCGGGCCAGCGACTGGGTGAGCTGATCGAGGTCAGACACATTCCGTCCAATATTCTGGATGACAGAGTTCAAAATACTGCACTACGGTGTGGTGCACCCAACCGTTCACCGCACTGTACTGCGAGGCATGCAATGACAGCACTGTTCGCCCTGGCCACCAGCCTGCTGTGGGGGCTGGCCGACTTCGGCGGCGGGCTGCTCACCCGACGTACGCCCGCGCTCACCGTGGTGGTCGTCTCGCAGACCATCGCGGCCGTGGTGCTGGGCGCCGTCGTGATCGCGACCGGCGCCTGGAGCGAGGCCGGCGGTCAGCTGTGGTTCGCGGTCGCCGCGGGCGCCGTCGGCCCGGTGGCGATGCTGAGCTTCTACAAGGCTCTGGCCCTGGGCCCGATGGGCGTCGTCTCCCCGCTCGGCTCACTGGGGGTGGCGGTGCCGGTGAGTGTCGGACTGGTCGTCGGTGAGCGGCCGGGGCTGCTCCAGCTCGCCGGTGTCGGCGTCGCGGTGGTGGGAATCGTGCTGGCGGGCGGGCCGGAGCTGCGCGGGGCGCCTGTGCAGCGTCAGGCGGTCCTGCTGACGCTGCTGGCCGCGTTCGGATTCGGCGCGGTGATGGCGCTGATCTCCGAGGCGTCCACGACGGTCACCGGGCTGTTCCTGGCGCTGTTCGTCCAGCGCATCACCAATATCGCGGTCGGCGGCACGGCACTGTACGTATCGGTGCGCCGAGGCGGCCGTGCGCTGCCGGAGGACGGCGGCCGGGCGGTCGTCGTGGCCGCGCTGCCCGCGCTCGCCTTCGTCGGTCTCGCCGATGTCGCGGCCAACGGCACGTACTCGATCGCCGCCCAGCACGGCCCGGTCACCGTGGCCGCCGTACTGGCCTCGCTCTACCCGGTGGTCACGGCCCTGGCCGCACGCGGAGTGCTGGGCGAGCGGCTGCGGGGCATCCAGGCAGCGGGCGCAGGTCTGGCGCTGGTGGGGACGGTGCTGCTGGCATCCGGTTAGGAGACCTCGGGGGTCTCCGGTTCGAGTTCGGCGAGGAGCAGCAGCTGTTCGGGGGTGACGCCCTCCGGGATGGGGACCGGTGCGGGCGTGCGGAGCGGTGGCTGCCAGCCCTTGTCGGGGTCCCAGCTCCGTACGACACGGGCCGGCGCACCGGCCACCACCGCGTGGTCGGGGACCTCGCCCCGGACGACCGCTCCGGCGGCGACCACCACATTGCGGCCGAGCCTGGCGCCGGGGAGGATCACCGCGCCCGTGCCGATCCAGCAGCCGGGGCCGATCACGACCGGTTCCATGCGCGGCCACTGCCGGCCGACGGGCTCGTGCGGATCGTCGTAACTGTGGTTGGTCGAGGTGATGTAGACGTACGGGCCACAGTACGTGTCCGAGCCGATCGTCACCGTGGTGTCGGCGATGACATGGCTGCCCCGGCCCAGCACGACGCCGTTGCCCAGGGTCAGGACGGTCTCGGAGCCCAGGTCGAGATCGGGCATCAGACCGGCCGTGAGCGTGACCTGCTCGCCGATGATGCAGTGGTCTCCGAGCTCGATCCACCGCTCCCCGAACACCGTGCCCTGTGGGAAGGCCAGCCGGGTCCCCGGACCTATCCGGCCGAACCGCAGCCGCCCGGGGTGCTCCGCGGTGACCGCACCCGTCTCCTGCACCCAGGCCCAGACACGGTGGACTGCCCGGGACAGGACGCTGCGCCGCCGGGCGGCGAGCGAGGAGAACGTGTTTCTGTTCGTCGGCACCCGACACACCGTAATGGCCGGGGCAGGGGCCGGTCGGCGCCCCGGCCTGTGATGTTCACCCCAACCCCGGCAGCCGCGCGGGCGTCGCCTACCGTTCCTCCGGAGCAACCGCACCACACCGGAGCACGGAGGAGCAGGCCATGGCTGAACAGGCGTTGATCATGGGTATGGGCGGCCATGAGCCGGACATCGACGCGGACGCCTTCGTGGCGCCGACCGCCGTCGTGATCGGTGAGGTCACGATGGGGCCCGGTTCCAGCGTCTGGTACCACGCGGTGCTCCGTGCGGACTGCGGTCCCATAAGCCTGGGTCCGGACAGCAACATCCAGGACAACTGCAGCGTGCACACCGACCCGGGCTTCCCGCTCACCGTCGGTGCCCGGGTCTCGGTCGGCCACAACGCGGTCCTGCACGGCTGCACGATCGAGGACGACGTCCTGGTCGGCATGGGCGCCACCGTGCTCAACGGCGCGCACATCGGCACGGGTTCACTGGTCGCGGCGCAGGCCCTCGTACCGCAGGGCATGCGGGTACCGCCGAACTCGCTCGTCGCCGGCGTGCCCGCCAAGGTCAAGCGGGAGCTGACCGCGGAGGAGCGCGAGGGCGTCAGGTTCAACGCGGTCGGTTACGTCGAGCTGGCCAAGGCCCACCGCCAGGAGCACGAGGGCTGAGCGCCGGAACAACCCGGCCGCCGGTTCAGTCGGCGGCCGGCACCGTCACCGGCTCGGGCACGGCGTCGCCGTCGCTCTGTGCGGCGGCCTTCCTGGCCCGGTTCTTGAGCACGAGCATCGAGGTCAGCCCGATGAGTACGGCGAGGACCAGGCCCAGCCACGAGAAGCGCTTCAGCCACGCCTCGGCGACGATGCCGACGGAGTAGATGACGGCCGTCGTGCCGCCCGCCCAGAGGATGCCGCCGAGGACGTTGGCGATCAGGAACTTCCAGTACGGCATGTGCAGGACGCCCGCCAGCGGTCCGGCGAAGATGCGCAGCAGCGCCACGAAGCGGCCGAAGAAGACCGCCCACACGCCCCACTTCTCGAAGGACCGCTCCGCCATGGCGATCTGGGCCTCCCCGAAATGCTTGGGGAATCGGCCGCCGAGCCAGGCGAGCAGGGGCCGGCCGCCCCTGCGGCCGATGGCGTAACCGATCGAGTCGCCGATGATCGCGCCGGCCGAGGCACAGATGCCGAGCACCACCGGGTCGATGTCACCGTGCTGCGAGGCGAGGAGCGCCGAGCTGACGAGGATGATCTCGCCCGGCAGCGGAATGCCCAGGCTCTCGAGTCCGATGACGATCCCCACGAGGAGGTAGATGCTGACCGCGGGAACGGTCTCGAGCCACTCCTGAACGTGCAACGCCGATTCCTCCCGTACAGGTTCCGCAGCCGCGCCCCGCGCAGCCGCTCACCACCCACCGCGCACCTCGGTGGCGCACGGCGGGCAGCCTACCCGCCCCCGGCAGCGCACAGGGCCGCCGCGCCCCTCGTACGGGATACGCGACGGCCCTGCCCGGCCGAGCCGGAGGTCAGCTGTTGGGACGCAGCGTCCAGACGACGGTCATCTCGCCCGTCACCGCGCCGTCGGCACGCCGGATCTCGATGGCCACCGGGAATTCGGGCCGCTTGCCCTCGTCGAGTTCGGCGACGACATCGGCCACGGGCCGGCCGAGCGTCGCGGTCGCGGTGACCTCGCCCATCGCCAGCTTCTTGTAGCCGATCTCCGCCGACACGGCGAGCGGCACGGCACGCGACATCTGGTCGCCGAAGGCCGCGATGACGATGGCGCCGCTCGCGGACTCGGCGAGCGTGAACATCGCTCCGGCGTGCGGTCCGCCGACGTGGTTGTGGTACTCGGCCTGGTCGGGCAGCCGGACGACCGCGCGGTCCGCGGTCGTCTCCAGGAACTCCAGGTTGAGGGTCCTGGCCATCGGAACCGTCGCGACGAGCATCTCGCCGACTGTCATCTGTTCAGCGCTCATGCGCCGAAGGTTACTCACGAGTAGGGGCGTTTGGCCATCCCCGCACGGGGGCGGCCGTAGCAGCGGTGCCGCGACCCCTCTATGGTTACTGGCCATGTGGCCAGGACAGCAGCCGCCCGGGGGCGAGCAGAACCCGCAGGACCAGAATCAGAACCCGTACCAGCAGCCGGGGTACCAGCAGCCGAATCCCTATCAGCAGCCGGGATACCAGCAGCCCGGGTATCAGCAGCCGGGTCAGCCCACGCAGCAGCCGGGGTACCCGCAGCCCAATCCGTACCAGCAGCCGACCGTGCCGCAGTACGCCGTTCCGGGTCAGCCCGGCGGCCCGCAGGGCGACGACAAGAAGAAGACGACGATCGTCGCGATCGTTGCCGCCACCGCGGTCGTCGTGACGGCGGTCGTCACCGGTGTGATCGTTCTGGGCAAGGACGACGAGAAGGGCGGCAAGACCGTCGCCGACGGCAAGAAGCCGTCCGCGTCGGCGAAGCCGTCGGAGGCCACGTCGTCGGCTCCCGCCGAGAATCCGCGGGGCGGCGGGGACGCCAAACCGCTGATCCCGGGGTGGAAGGTCGTCACCAACCCCAAGTGGGGCACGCAGTTCGACGTCCCGGGTGACTGGGAGGTCGCGGGCACGGGTGTGTTCTCCGGTTTCGAGGACGCCAAGAACCCCGAGGGGCCGCCCGCGGTCGGCTTCTCCGCACCGGCCTACTACAAGAGCAAGTGGTGCATCGACGACGCCGACAAGGACGGCACCAAGGAGGACACCAGCCTCGCCGGTGTCGGTACCAAGGGCGCCCAGGGTGCGAAGAGCACCGACGAGGCCGCCAGGAACGAGGCGGGCAACTGGGTGTGGGCCCCCTACGCCCAGGAGGAGCCCAAGGGCACCGTCAAGGTCGGCAAGCCCAAGCCGTACACCACCAAGTCGGGTCTCTCCGGCAGCGTGGCGACGGCGACCGCGGCGGACGTCTCCAAGAAGAAGAAGTGCGACACCGACGGCAAGTCGATCGCCTTCAGCTTCACGAACGCCAAGAAGGAGTACTCGACCTGGGTCCTGTACGCCAACGCGGGCGTCGACGACGAGCTCCCGGACACCACGATCCAGCAGATCCTGAGCACGGTGCGGCTGGCGAAGTCCTCGTCCTGACCCACGCCCGGTATTCGAGTTGTCGGGAAGGGGTTCCAGTGGCGATAGTCCCCTGGTGACCCCCGCCTCCGAACCTCCCGCCCCTGCCGCCCGCCCTGTCGGTGCCGGCCGCAACTACGGTCTGCTGACGGCCGCCGCGATCATCACGAGCCTGGGTACCCATGGCGCGCTGATCGCGGCGGCGTTCGCGGTTCTGGAGTCGGGAGGCGACGGCGGCGACGTCGGACTGGTCGCCGCCGCCCGGACCGCGCCGCTGGTGCTCTTCCTGCTCATCGGCGGCGCGATAGCGGACCGGTTGCCGCGCCACCGGGTGATGGTGGCCGCGAACGCCCTGAACTGCGTGTCGCAGACCGTCTTCGCCTGGCTGGTCCTGACCGGTGACCCTCAGCTGTGGCAGATGATGCTGCTGACCGCTCTCTGCGGCACGGGGCAGGCGTTCTTCAACCCGGCGGCCGAGGGCATGCTGATGTCCAGCGTCGACGCCGAGCACGCCAGTCGCGCCTTCGCGCTCTTCCGGATGTCGATGCACGGTGCGGCCATCGGCGGCGCGGCACTGGGCGGGGCGATGATCGCGGCCATGGACCCGGGCTGGGTGCTCGCCGTCGACGCCGCCGCGTTCGCCGTCGCCGGGGTCCTGCGGGCGTTTCTCGATGTGAGTCACATTCCCGTGCGTGCTGCGGGCGGCGGGCTGCTGTCCGATCTGCGCGAGGGCTGGCAGGAGTTCATCGGCCGTCCCTGGCTGTGGTCGATCGTGGCGCAGTTCTCCGTGGTCGTGGCGGTCGTCGCCGCTGCCGAGTCGGTGTACGGGCCCCTGGTCGCCCGGGACGAACTCGGTGGCGCGCAGCCCTGGGGGCTGGCACTCGCCGCGTTCGGCGTCGGAACCTTGGCCGGGGCGGTGCTGATGATGCGCTGGAAACCGCGGCGGCTGCTGCTGGCCGGAACCCTCTGCGTGTTCCCGCTGGCCCTGCCGTCGGCGGCGCTTGCGGTGCCGCTGCCGGTGTCCGGACTGGCCGCGGTGATGTTCGTCAGCGGCGTCGCCATCGAGGTGTTCGGCGTTTCCTGGATGACGGCGATGCACCAGGAGATCCCGGAGGAGAAGCTGTCGCGGGTGTCGGCCTACGACTGGTTCGGCTCCGTCGCCATGGTGCCGCTGTCCACCGCGGTGGCCGGTCCGGTGGAAGGACTCGTCGGCCGCAGCCAGGCGCTGTGGGGGTGCGCGGCGCTGGTCGTGCTGGTGACGGCGCTCGTGCTGCTCGTGCCGGACGTACGCAATCTGACGCGTCGTACGGGCAGTCCTACGGGCAAGGAGATCGCCGGGGGCGCCGCGAAGCTCCCTGCCGCGCGGCCGCCCGCGGTGTCCTCAGCCGATGCTGAAGGCGCCGGCGGGGGGCTCGGGTGAGGCGACCGCCTCACTGTCCCGCACCGGCTTCGCGCCGCCGATGAGCCGCGTCAGCGCCGCCCCGTACTCGACCCGGGCCGGGAACGCGTCGCCCGCGCAGAGGCGGGTCAGCGGTCCGGTGTCGACGGTGCTGTGCGAGGCGACGAGCACCACGTTGCCGAAACGCCGGCCGCGCAGCACGGCGGGTTCGGCGATCAGGACGAGTTCCTCGAAGACCGCCGCGAAGGTGGCCAGTTGGGACCGGAGGAATCCGAAGGGCGCGCCGTCCGCCAGATTCGCGGCGTAGATCCCGTCCTCGCGCAGGACCCGTCCCGCGGCTCGCGCGTACTCGACGGACGTGAGGTGGGCGGGCACCCGGGAGCCGCCGAAGACATCGGCGATCAGGACGTCCGCCGACCCCGGTGGTGCCTGTTCGAGCCAGGCGCGGGCGTCCGTGCCGTGCACGCCGATCCCCGCTCCTGCGGGCAGCGGCAGATGCTCGGCGACCAGCGCCAGCAGCCCGCGGTCCGCCTCCACCACGTCCTGCCGCGAACCCGGCCGGGTGCCGGCGGCGTAGCGGGGCAGGGTCAGGGCCCCGCCGCCGAGGTGGATCACGTCGAGAGCGGCGCCGGGCGCGGCCGCGCAGTCCAGGACGTGGGCGAGGCGTCGTACGTACTCGAACTCCAGGTACGTCGGATCGTCCAGGTCCACGTACGACTGCGGGGCGCCGTCGACCGTGAGCAGCCAGGCCCGGTCGCGGTCCACATCGGGCAGCAGCCGGGCGGTGCCGTGGTCGACGTCGCGGATGACGGGTATCGGCTCGTTCACTCCCCCATTGTGAGGGTCGGACGGGAGACATCGGACCCGCCTCCCGGGCCCTGGGGCCGAGGAGGCGGGTCCGCCCGGTCAGAGCAGTCCGGTGACCGTGCCGGCGCCGACCGTCCGGCCGCCCTCGCGGATCGCGAAGCCGAGGCCGGGCTCCAGCGGGATGTCACGGCCGAGCTCGACGGTCATGGTGACCGTCTCACCGGGCCGCGCCACCGCCGCGTCCCCGAGGTCGACGTCTCCGACGACATCGGCGGTACGGATGTAGAACTGCGGCCGGTAGCCGGTGGTGACCGGGGTCGTGCGGCCCCCTTCCCGCCCCGACAGGACGTACACCTGGGCGGTGAAGCGACGGCTGGGACTGACGCTGCCCGGCGCCGCCACCACATGGCCGCGACGGACCCGGTCGCGCTCCACTCCGCGCAGCAGCAGCGCGACGTTGTCGCCGGCCTCGGCGGACTCCATCGGCTTGCCGAAGGTTTCCAGACCGGTGACGACCGTCTCGATGTCCGCGCCGAGCACCGCGACCCGGTCACCGACGCGGACCGTTCCGCGCTCGACGGCTCCGGTGACGACGGTGCCGCGGCCGGTGATGGTGAGCACGTTCTCCACCGGCAGCAGGAACGGCGCGTCGGTGTAGCGCACCGGCATCGGTACGTACGTGTCGACGGCGTCCAACAGGCCCTCGATCGACGCCGTCCAGCGTGGGTCGCCGTCCAGCGCGCCCAGCCCCGACACCCGGACGACGGGGACGGTGTCACCGCCGTAGCCGTGCGCGGACAGCAGGTCGCGGACCTCCAGCTCGACCAGGTCGGTGAGCTCGGGGTCGCCCGCGTCGGCCTTGTTGAGAGCGACGACGATGTGGTCGACGCCGACCTGGCGGGCGAGCAGGACGTGCTCGGCGGTCTGCGGCATGACGCCTTCCAGCGCGGAGACGACGAGGATCGCGCCGTCGAGCTGAGCGGCGCCGGTGACCATGTTTTTGATGTAGTCGGCGTGACCCGGCATGTCGACGTGGGCGTAGTGACGGGTGTCGGTCTCGTACTCGACGTGCGCGATGTTGATGGTGATGCCGCGCTGCGCCTCCTCGGGCGCCCGGTCGATCCGGTCGAACGCGACGTAGGAGGTGCTGCTGCCGGAGCGGTCGCTGAGGACCTTGGTGATGGCGGCGGTCAAGGTGGTCTTGCCGTGGTCGACGTGGCCCATGGTGCCGATGTTCAGGTGCGGCTTGGTGCGCACGTATGCCGTCTTGGGCATGGCTGATTCCTTGCAGTTCGAAGCTGAGCGAGAAGACCCCAGGGCCCTGCCGACCCTCCCCTTACGGGGTCCGCCGGACTGTCGGGGGAGGGTCAGCTTCGGGCGCCGCCGAAGGGCGCTGCCACGGCCGTCGCGGTGAGTACGGCAGCCTTCGGCGCGTCCGCGACTGCGGACTGCGCTGCGAGGAAGGCGTACCGGAACATGCCCTGATCATGGCGGGGCGGCGAAGTCCGCGTCGAATGGTTTTCGGCGGTGCGGATGCCTGCCCGAGGGGTTCGTTACCTGATGCCGGAGGACCGCCGGCGCCGCGTTCGCACATTACGGCGATCACACATGCGTTTCGGTTACTCTCCCCAAATGCTCGACCCCGTCCCCGCCGCCCGGCCCGCCGGCGGTCTCGCAGTGCGCTGTACGAGGGCGCTGCTCTCCCCGTGGTCCCGGTTCTCGCTGCTCGTGGCGGTGCTGCTGGCCGCTGCCTCGACGATGCTGCTGTTCGAACCGCAGCGGCTGCTCGCCTCCGGCTGGCCGCCCGAGCTCACGGGCAGCACCGCGGCGATGGTGTTCGGCCTCGCGTACGGCGTGTGCACCGTGGCGTTCGTACCGCGTCCCCTGCTCAACCTGGCAGCGGGCGCGCTGTTCGGTGCGCAGACAGGTCTGGCCGCCGCCCTGGCGGGCACCGTGCTCGGGGCGGGCGTCTCCTTCATGCTGGGCCGGGTGCTGGGGCAGGACGCGCTCCGTACGCTGCTGCGCGGCCGGTGGCTGAAGGCCGCGGACGGGCTGCTCAGCCGACACGGCTTCCGGTCCATGCTGGCGCTGCGGCTCTTCCCCGGGGTGCCGTTCGCCGCGGCCAACTACTGTGCGGCGACCTCGCGGATGGGATATCCGCCGTTCCTGCTGGCCACAGGGCTCGGCTCCATCCCGAACACGGCCGCGTACGTCATCGCGGGCAGCGAGGCGTCCTCCCCAACGTCCCCGGCGTTTCTGGCGGCGATGGGCTTCATCGTGCTGTCGGGCGCGGGCGCTGCCCTGGTCGCCTGGCGCAAGCGCCACCGGCTGGGCGCCCGGTGATCCGCTGAGCCCGGCGGGCGTCAGGGGGCAGGCGGAAGGGCGTTCACCGACAGGCGATACGCTGCCCGCGACCGACAAAGGATCTCCGGGGCTCAGGCGTCCCGTCCCTCCATGACCGCAATCCGCACGCTGCCGACGGCCTTCGCGTCCGTCGGCCGATGCATGATCACCTCCGGGATGGCCTTAGCCCCATGAGCTGGTTCGAATCATTCGTCCTGGGCCTCGTTCAGGGACTGACCGAGTTCCTGCCGATCTCCTCCAGCGCCCACCTGCGGCTCACCGCCGCTTTCGCGGGCTGGCACGACCCGGGTGCGGCGTTCACCGCCATCACCCAGATCGGCACGGAGACGGCGGTCCTCATCTACTTCCGCAAGGACATTGCCCGGATCGTCTCGGCCTGGTTCCGTTCGCTGACGAACGCCTCGATGCGCAGTGACCACGATGCCCAGATGGGCTGGCTGGTCATCGTGGGCTCGATCCCCATCGGTGTGCTGGGTGTGACGTTCAAGGACCAGATCGAGGGACCGTTCCGTGATCTGCGTCTGATCGCGACCACGCTCATCGTCATGGGCGTCGTCCTCGGAATCGCGGACCGTCTCGCCGCCCGTGACGAGGCCGGGGGCAAGCACCGCGCGGTCAAGGAGCGCAAGTCCCTCAAGGAACTGGGCATCAGGGACGGCCTGATCTTCGGCTTCTGCCAGGCACTGGCGCTGATTCCGGGTGTGTCACGTTCCGGGGCGACGATCAGCGGTGGTCTGCTGATGGGCTACACCCGTGAAGCGGCGGCCCGGTATTCGTTCCTCCTCGCGATTCCCGCGGTGCTGGCCTCGGGCGTCTTCGAGCTGAAGGACGCGAGCGAGGGCGGTCATGTGTCCTGGGGGCCGACGATCTTCGCGACGTTCGTCGCCTTCGGCGTGGGCTACGCCGTCATCTCGTGGTTCATGAAGTTCATTACTACCAAGAGCTTCATGCCGTTCGTCATCTATCGCGTGCTGCTGGGCATCCTCCTGTTCGTGCTGGTGTCGGCCGGTGTGCTCAGCCCGCACGCGGGTGAGTCGGCAGGCTAGTTAAGGGGCCCAGGGCGCTCTTGAGCGCCCATCCTGCTGCCCCTTAGCTGGAGATTTCTAGAGAGATTCAGAGACGGTTCGGGCCTTCTGGACATGATCATCTCCCAGTCGTCTCCCATTCGATCTCCCGCATGACTGAACCAGGGCAAGGTCACCACCTGGAGGGGTGGACCGCGACCTTGCCCTGGCCAGACTGTTCAACGAATGGCAACTGACACGTGACACGTGCATGACTGTCATTCGTTCGAGCGGGTTTGAACCAAGGTGATCGAAAGAAGTCTGGGACTGCCCACTCACCGCTCATTCCCGTGTCCCGACTGGTCGACGACTAGCGCCTGCAGCTGAGGTCATCGGCGCCGTAGCGCGCGGGCCAGAGGCGAGCCATGGCCCGAAGCCGGCGGGCGGGGCTTGCACTCCGGGTCACCCACCTTGTGCGCCCAGCCGTCCGGCCGGGCCCCGCTCATCGACCCGGAGCGGTCGAGCCTGACCGCGTCACCCGTGATTGCCCGGTCGCATCGCGCGCAGATCACTGCCTCACCGCCCCCGCCTCCCGCGCCGAGCAGGCCGCCACGTCCGAACAGGCCCGCGGGAACCATGAGTAGGCGGCGCCGCCGTCCGGCCTTGCCCGCTGCTCACCGAGGTCGATGTCCGCACCGACGCTGAGAGGGGTGCGGCACCAGACGCACACCCCGCCGCGCTGCTGCTGCTCGGTCAGGTCACTGACCGACGGTAAATCCCTCACTGTCACGGCGTCCCCGGCTCGTCGTTGATCAGGTACGTGACCAGCGTGACGGGCGGGGAAGGGCCTAACGCTCACGAATCTGTGAGCGTTGGCAGGTCAGGGAGTGAGCGTGGCTACAAGCCGATCCAAGCAGCCATGTGGCCGAGGCTGTCCGGGGTTCGGCGCGAGATGTGCACCAGGCCCTTGATGGTCTCGCGGGCCCCCGGGTGGTACCGGGTCTGTTCTGGTGCCGCGTGCCGGGCGTCGACGATGCTGCTCAGCGCCGCCTCGGCGCGGCCGGTCTCCATCTCAGAGCGCGCCTTGTCGATGAGGAAGTGCGCCCGCCTGGACGTGGCCAGGGCTGCCGGCAGGCTGATGCGCCGGGCCTGCGTGAGCGCTTCGTCGTACTGGCGCATCTCCACCGCGGCGGACATCTGGTGCAGCGCGACGTTCATTGGTCCGAAGCTGAGCCAGTGGACGTCGGAGGCGTCACCTATCTGCTGGGCACAGCGCCTCGCCTCGGCGATGTGGGTGTCGACGGCGGTCTGCTGGTCCGCTCGCGCCGCGATGACCGAGGCCCCAAGGTGCAGCTGGCCGGTGACAGCGACAGCCTCCCGGGTC
The DNA here is from genome assembly GCF_042670885.1 of Streptomyces sp. NPDC057136. NCBI lineage: Bacteria > Bacillati > Actinomycetota > Actinomycetes > Kitasatosporales > Streptomycetaceae > Streptomyces > Streptomyces sp. NPDC057136. The sequence goes on along the minus strand of NZ_JBHUUV010000007.1, from coordinate 53,288 downwards.
TGCTCGACGGCCCCGACAATTCCGTGGCCGGCGGACACCAGGCGCTGCCCAATCGTGTACTCGCCCTCCCGGAAATAGACGAGCGCCCGCATGTACTGGCGGATCGCGGCGAGGCACGGATCCGACGCACAGTGGGCGGCCCAGTCCATGCGGTCCAAGGCGACGCTGGACAGGTCGTAGTAGCCGAGCTTCACCGAGATGTCGTGGGCGGTCCGATACGTCGACGCCAGGGCCTGCCACAGCTCTGTCGACTGGGCGCGCCATGCCGCGGTGGTGAGTTCCGCGATCGTCGAGGGCAGTCGTCGGGCAGCGTTCCGCAGGTGCGTGGCGCGGACCTGGGCGCACAACTCTTCGGCGCTCTCGATCAGCTGCTCGGCTGGCCTGTCAGGGATGGCGTCGTCGGCCCCCAAGTCGTACAGGTCGAGTGCTTCCCGGATGGGGCGCACAAGCTCGGCGAGGCGGTCCTGCTGCAGTTCGGTCACGTAGGGCTGTCCCGTCAGCGCGGTGACGTCGATCCGCAGGGCCTGGGCAACCGCCGCCAAGAAGTCCAGGTTGGCCGGCTTCGCGCCGCACTCGACCTGATTGAGGAGGCTGTACGAGTACGGAAGCAAGTCCGCCAGCTGCCGCTGTGTCAGCCTGGCGAGTTTCCGCTGCTCTTTGATCCGGGCACCTGTGTGGTCGTCGTCCAGTCTGGGCATAATGGGCTCCGTTCCTGACTCACCATCTGGAACGGTACCCGCGCGCCCGCGCGCTGGACCCAGCATCGCCCCCGATTCCTCATGGTTCGGGGGCGGTTGCATGTGGTCGGATGAGCCCATGACGACTCTCTATCTGTTCGGCTCTGCAGCCCCTCCGGTCCTTGAGGTCGCCGAGGTCATCAAGGCCGGGAAGGGCCGGGGGTGGGATGTGTGTCTGGGGTTGACGCCGACTGCGGCCCGGTGGCTAGCTGCAGATCTGCCCGCCCTGGAGGATCTGACCGGACACCCGGTGCGCTCCGAGTACAAGCTGCCTGGAGAGCCGGACGTGTGGCCGAAGGCGGACGTCATCCTGCTCGCGCCGGCCACGTTCAACACGATCAACGAGTGGTCCCTCGGCCTGACGGGCAAGTTCGTCGTCGGGGTGGTCGCGGAGGCGATCGGCAAGGAGATCCCGACTGTGGCAATGCCGTGTGTCAACAGCGCCTATGCCCAGCATCCCCAGTTCCATTGGTCGGTGGATGCGCTGCGGTCGATGGGTGTGACTGTGCTGTACGGAGAGGGTGGCTTCGTGCCGAACCAGCCCGGTGAGCTGCGGCCGGAGGGCTACCCGTGGCATCTGACCTTGGCCGCGGTCGACGCCATTGTCAGTCCCGCCTCGTAGTCTGTTCTCATGCCCCCAGCCTCTGCGCCTGCCACGTCTGTGCGCTCTCCCGCCGCGGTGAACGAGGACATTCGCGCGCTCTGGGAGCGATCGAGTGGCGTGCGCTCGCCGGAAGGCCGGCGAGAGTACGAGCGGCTCCTCGTCGAGTGGGCCGCGGCGGTGCGGGAGGCTGTCGCCGAGGAGGCGTGACCTGCGGCTGATTGTCAGTGCCGCCGCTTACGATCCGGCCGCGGCCATCGACATCCCCGAAGAACTGATCATGCTGGAACGTTCCGCCGCTGCGGAGCAGGAGAAGGCCCTCGCGCAGCCGTACAGCCAAGAAGGGTGGGCGGCCTGGCGAGAAGCCGCCGCCGAATTCCAGCAAGCCGTCACCGAGCACGCACGGGCTGCTGCGGTGAACCGGCACGAACTGGAGCAGGCGGTCAAGAAGGCCGTTCTGCATCCCGCACCGGACGGCGACTGACGCAGCTCCGCCTCGCCCGTTGGCGCTGTCCTCGGGGCGAGGCGGGAAGCAATCCCCTTGTCGTGGGCCGCGGCCCGGGGGTTGATGCGACAAGTCTACGAGCGGGGTATGACAACCGGGCAGGCCCGCGGCACCGTAGGCGTTACGGCCAGTACAGGCGTGACCATTCCCTCTGAGGCTCCATGCCCTTCGGAGGTTCAACCGTGTAGCCGATATCTCTCAGCGTCTCGGCAGCCGACTCGTGCGCGTCGCGGACAGCAGCTTTTAGCTGCAGGATCCTCCAGTTGCGCAGGTGGACATCCAAAACCGCCCGCCAATCGGGCTCAACGTCGATGGCGAACTCTCGCTCCAGGAGCAGCAGAACGTCCTCAAAGGCCGGCCTCATCCTGTGGCCGCCCACAGGGAGATGCATCTCTGCCAGCCGCGGCAGTTTCCCCTTCCGCATCATGGCGGCCGGACGTCCCTTCTTCTTCTCTCCCAGCCGGAGCAGGTAAGCCATCTCGTCCCTGTGGGCATGGATCTGCAGGTGTGCGCCCGGAGGATTCCGTGAATCTCGCAAGTACTCGTAGCGAAGCAAGGGATCCTGGACCCCCTCAAAGAAGACGTGCACGTCCGCCCTGTCCGTCGCGATGTACTTGTTTGTGCCATCCCAACAGCAAAAATGCTGGACATGAAGGTTCAAGCATCGTTCCCCGTCGATCTTGACGGGGATCCTCATACTCCGCCCGTCTGCGGCCAACGGCGCAACACGGATCCGGTTACCTACGTTCAGCGCAGCAAAACGCGGGGAGTCTGGGCCCAGCACTCCCCGCGTCAGTGCAGTAAAGGTGTCGGCGAACTCAGTCGCCTTGTCTTCGAGCGTTGCTTCTTCAGCACTCACCTTCGAGAAGGTAGTCGATGCCTTCGATCGTGTGCCAAACGTCCAGCTCGCTGGAACTCAGACTGTAGGTCTCGGCCCTGTCCCGGAGCTCTTCGAAGGTCATGTGCACTTCGGTGAGCAGCTCCACACGCTGCCGCTGGAGCTCTTCACGCGTCGTGCGGATCATGGTGGTCATGCCGCGCTCCCCTTTTGTGGTGTGTGCTCGCAGTCAAGCAGTCGCCTCTGACACTCACGCTAGACGCTCGCCGAACTTTCGCCAAGATGAGTGAGGGTGCGAACGCGCGTAGAATCGAACACATGACCGACTTGCCGTCCGGCATCCTGCCTCCCGACCTTCCACGACTCCGCACCCTGCGGACATGGCACGCCATGTGGGTAGGGCACCTGGACGAGGCGATCGCAGCCGCCGAGCAGCGCAGCCACCAGCAAGGCGAGGCGCAGCGTGAGAAGCAACCCGTCGAGAAACCGGTCAGCCAGCCCACCCCTGACTGGGGCATCGTCGACGTCGGCAAGGCTCCCCCACAGCGGAGGTTCACAGAGGCGACTGCTGGGCTGCCGGGAAGACGCTACGGGGCGTCGAGCGCGATGAAGCAGCCGCCGCGCTTGCCGACGGAGTTCAGGCCTGCGACGTGTGCCGTCCGGAGACCGTGCTCGGCGGACCCTAGGCGCTGCGCGGTTTCCGGCTGGGCGCCTTCTTCGCTGCGGCCTTCTTCGCGCCGACCCAGACCGCTGCGAACCTCCAGGCCCCCCTTGCGGTTATTTGATCTTCTTCTTTCCGCTGACCAGCTTGCCCACGTACAGCACCGCCAGACTGTGTGCCGAGGCGACAGTGAAGGCGTAATCACCACCGCATCTCGACCAGCTGGAGTGGGCGGAAGGGCGCACCAGTGCTGGCGTAGACGTGCCGCAACCCTCCCGTGGGGAGGACCGGGAGGGGCGGCAGGCCCCGCCCGCAACGGGGGCAGCAGGCAGGGCCTGAGCGGAGGGCCTGCCTGGGGGGCGAAGTCCCTACCGCGTGATCAACGATGCACCTGATCCGGCCACACGGATAGAGGCGTGACCGGAAAACGTCGGGTCAGGTCAGCACTTTTCGTCGAGGTAGTACTGCGACATCTCGACCTCATCACCGCTGAAGTCGTCGCCAGCGGCGTCGATCATCTCCTGGCTCACCACCTCGACCCCGTCGGCGAGAAGACGCTCACACACCATCTGCTGCCGTTCCAGATCTGTCTCCTCCCACGCCTCGTCCCAGACGACGTGTTGGGCGGAGTCCTCAAGGATTTCGTCCTTGCGGCCGGTGAGCGTCTTCTTCACGACTTCCAGGTACTCGTCGTGGGTCAGGTGCGCACACTCCGGTTCGCCGGATGCGTCACGAAGGGAATCGTTGTCGTAGTCGCGGTCCAAGAGCGCCCGGCAGTCGTGGACGTCGAAAGTAGGCGTCGCGGTAGGGCTGCTTCTGGCGCTGGGCTTCGCGTTCGTCTCGGTAGCGTCACCTGCGCTGCCGCAGCCGGCGAGGGCGGCGAGCATTAAGACGGCGGTGAGAGCTGCGCGGATGTTCATGAGTCCCCCTGGGCGCTGGATGGTTCTGGCCGGGCGAGCTTGAGCCACGGGTTTTCGGAACGCTTGGCGGCGCGGTCAAGGTACTCCCGCTTGACGACGGCTGAGCCCGTTTTCCAGCGCCCCTGTGATGTGGGGTCGCCGCCGACGTCTGCGATGGCCTGAGCGCCTCCGCGGCGTAGGCCGTGGGCCGTGATCTTCTCCCAGCCTTTGATGTTGGCGAGTCGCGCACGTTCTCTGACCCAGTCGTTGATGGCGTCGCCGGTGACGTGGTCGCCGCGGTCGGTGGCAGTGGCCCGGGATTGGAGGCGGCCTTCGCGGGTGAGGGCCCGGATGAAGGCGCCGTCGTGGACGCCAAGGCGGTGGAGGGTGTCGAGCCATGCGCGGGTTGCACGGACGGGGTCGAGGTCGGGGTCTTCCCATACCGTTGGCACGCCGACCTCACGCCGGAGTTCGAGATCACACTGGGGCGCAGCGAAGGGGGTAGGAGAACCCTCGACGTGCAACTCGTCGGCCCTCTACCGCTCAGGCGCCTTGACTCCGTCGCGATCTCGATCGGTAGCAGCGACGACGCCATGCGAACCGACCGCCTTCCCGGAGGACCGACCCAAGAGGAAATTGACGCCCAGGTGTGGGGTCCGTACCGCTTCACTCATGGCGCGGACGGAGCGGACGTCAACGGGCACACCGTGCAGCCGGTCCCCATGGAGGTAGGACGCGGGCGCCCGTTCAGTATTGAGCGAACCCGGCCTCCGCACTGGCAGGAAGGCAACGACCGGGAAGAGCGGTGGGGAGACCAGTGGCTCGGCAAGCCGATCAAACTGGTACTGACATGCAGGCGTGAAGGATTCGCGCCATGGGTTGTCCCCTACGAAATGGACAGGTCGATCGGCGGAGCCTGGGCAGTCGAGCGAACTCGCTAGGCAGGGCCCGGGTCGGCAGACAGCAAAGTGTGCCCCCGCCGCCCATCAGAGCAGCGGGGGCATTGGTGGTTCAGGCTGCCGACTCCCACGTCCACGCCGTGTCGCGGCGGCTTCGAGGAGCGGGATTGTGCAGACGTTGTCGCTCATCCGACTTCCGGCTCGGGTACCTCGATCCGCCATGCCCTCTCAAACCCTGCATCACCGGCAAAAAATGAGGCGAGGTGTCGGAGAACCGCGTAGGCGGCGTCGCGGTCTTCAGTCGACCGCTTCGGATGGATGGCCTCTTCTGCGTGGCTGACGATGTAGGTGGAGCACCGCTCCCATCCCTCGTGATCGGGGAGTCCCACGCGGGCGGCGCACTTGCGCTGCGCGAAGTCGAGGAGCTGAGGCCAGTCGTCACCCACGCGCTGACCGGCCTTGGCTGCAATGTCGATGGCGTAGCCCGACGTGATGAGGCGGTGGGTGAGAGCTTTGGCTCCGGCTACGAGTTCCCGCTGCTCGGCCGGCAGGAGTGACCCGTCGAAGTTGGCGAGGCTGCGGTACGTGATCCGGGCCGCTTCACTGAACGGCGTGATTTGGAAGTACCGCTCCTCGCGACGTTCGAGCTTTCCAGCGACAAAGAGGGCCCGCTCGAACTCGACGCGGAGTTGGTGGTCTCCAAAGAGGTCAGCGACACGGTCAGGGATCTTGAACATGGTTAGTCCGTCCGTCTGGCCCCGCGCCGCTTACAGAGTACGCGCGTTGGGCGAATGGCGCCCCACTCTGCCGCAGGAACCGCACACTCCTCCCCCACTGCTTGGTCACAACTCCGTCACCACCGGAACATCCCGCTCCCCCGCCACATACCGCACCGCTACGGTCATGCCTCCACGAACCGCCCTTGGGGGACAACTTGAACACCCGCACACTCACCGCCGCCCTCGCCTGCCTCGCCGCCGTGACGCTCGTCGGTTGCGACCCGGCCACCACAGATCCGAAGCCCACAGCGCCGGCAGCCTCTGAGTCCTCTACCGCCGCCCCCGCAGCGACGCCGCCCGAGAAGGAAGACGAGCCCGCCGAATCCAAGGCGGTCCCGAACTTCGTCGGCATGGGATTGCAGTCGGCACAGGACAAGGCGCAAGCCGAAGGCTTCTACCTGTTGACGTCCCACGACAGCGCCGGCCGGGACAGACTCCAGGCTCTCGACCGGAACTGGAAGGTGTGCTCCCAGAACGTCAAGGCGGGCAAGACAGTGTCCACCGACACCAAACTGGACTTCGGTGCGGTGAAGCTTGAGGAGACGTGCCCCGCCAACGACGCCAAGGCCCCCGAAGCGGCAGGCGGCAAGATGCCGAACCTGGTCGGGAAGTCCGTCAAGGCGGCCCGCGGCGCCCTAGACTCGGGTACATCGATCACGACAACGGACGCGGCGGAGGGCCGCATGGTTCTGCTGGAAAGCAACTGGCAGGTGTGCACCCAGTCGCCCACCCCCGGTGCCGCCCTCAACGGGCAGCCTGTTGAGTTCACCGCGGTGAAGTACGAGGAGAGCTGCCCGTAGACGAGCACCGTCACAGCAGCCCGGCTCGCGCTGCTTGAGGACACCGTGGTGCCGTACCTAGGAACTGCGGGACCAGGCCGCCAGAACGCCGAATTCCAGCTCCGACTGTTCGCTGCGCCTTACGTTGAGCACCGGGACTATCCGCACGGCTGAGCCTTCCCGACCAGGCGTAGCTCCGCCGAACTCCCCCGCTGCCGCCTCTCCCCCGTCAGACTGCTGGCATGGGCGTGAGTTACACGGTGCGGGGTGTCACCCGAGCGGAATGCCAGCACGCACTGGACGACCTGTGCCAGCGGTTGGGGGCAACCCCGACGAACCCGCCGGCGAACCCGGTCCGCCGCGGGTGGGTGGCACGGGCCGTGATGGCGGCGAGGGCTGTTCCCGACTGCGCCGTACCGTCTACCGGCCGCCCAGGTTCTGCGTAGACAATTCCATGCCGATCAAGGCAAAGCTCTCGCTGCACACCTCTCCCTCGCACATCCCCGCCCCCATACGGTGAGGTTCAGCAACAGCAGGGGGGTAACACGTGACCGCCATGAATCGGCTGAAAGTCCTGTTCGAGGAGCTCGGCAACTACCAGCGCGCCATCGACGGCGGCCGGCCGTTCGTCGAAGTCAGATCGGACATGTACAACCGCCTCCTGGAGGCGAGCATTCTTCTGCCGCCTGGTAACGGGCACATCTGGGACGACTTTCGCATGTGGGTGATGCAGGAGTGGGCAGCCGCCTACCAGCGGTCGGGGGACGCCGAGGCGGAGCCGTGGCGGGAGTTCTTGGTAGAGATCGGCGAGATCCTGGAGAAGTCCCCGGAGTAGTCGCAGTTGGTACGCACGAATCTGGAGGGGTTATGGGCAGGTCGAACGAGCTGAAGTGCAAGGACTGCGGGACGCGCCACACCGGCACGTGGAGCAGGGACTACTGCGTGGATTGCGCGAAGAAGCGGGGGCAGACGGAACCGGACCTCGACGACTAGAGGTCACACTGCGCGCCGAACACCGAGGCCCCGGACCTTGAGGTCCGGGGCCTTGTCGTGCGGTGAACTACTGCCGCGGCTTGAGGGGTTCGCACCCGTGGATGGTGACGACGCCGTCAGCCTTGGTCAGGGTGATGATGATGCGCTCGTTGGTGTTGGCCGACTTGATCTTCGGCATTGTCGTCTCGCCGGTCGGCTCGGTGGTGATGGAGCAGAACTCGAAGATGCCCTTCTCTGCCCCGGCTGACGTGTACGTCCCGGCGGGAATGTCCTCGCCGACGACGTAGTCGCCTGACGGGAACTCCGTGGCCTTCGTCGGTTCGGGCTTCTTCTCGGCCGCCTTGGGCTTGGTGGGGGCCTTCGTCGCGGGCTTGTCGTCGGCTTTGGCGGGGGCGCTTGATTCCGTCGCGGCAGGCTTGGCGCTTGCAGCTGGCTGCTTGTTGCCGGCGTTATCTGTGCTGCCGCCAACTGCGAGGCCGAGGATGACGAGGAGAACGAAGACCCCGAAGATGCCGCCGAGTACGATTCCGACGATCGCGCCGGTGGACAGGCCCTTCTTCGGGGGCGGCGGGAAGGCGGGGCCGCCGGCGTAGGCCTGGCCGGGGTGCGGCTGGCCGTAGGGCTGTTGCGGGTACTGGTTGCTCATGGGTTCCCCTTATGGGCGCGGTGCGGGTGATCCGTGGGGGATCGTGAATGTACCGGGTGTGGGGTCCGGTTGGTGCCGATCTGCCGGTTAGGGCCAGCGCTGCAGGTTGGGGGTCAAGTTGCCATCATCTGCCGGTGGATGGCTCGGGCGGCTTCTTCCCAACCGCCGTCGGTGATCGGCCGCGGGGCCTGGCCGGATGACGGTGGAGTTCCTGCTGCAGGTGGTTGAGGGTGACGCCGAGCCGGCCGGCGGCCGTGTCGTAGCTGTGACCGAGGCGCATGAGCTCGCGCCCGTCTTCGGCGATGTCGCTGCCCCGACTGGAAGCGGAGGCACGGGACTTCATGAGGGCTGCCTGGAAGGCGCCCTTCTCGAGGCCCCGGTGCTTGGCATTCCACCGCTCGTGAGCCGCCTCGCAGAGCTCACACATCGGGAGCTTCTGCAGGGTGTGCATCCACCAGCCGCGGTCAGTACCGCAGCAGCCGGTCCATTCCGGCAGGGCGGCGGGGTCGTCGATGACATCGTCATCCCATGCGGCCGGCGGCGGCCAGCCCTTAGCGCGCGCGTAGTTACGGAAGCGGTTGGCAGCCTGTCGAGTGACGCCGTGAAGTTCTGGCTGCTGGTTCCATAGCTCGTTGTAGGTGACGGCGAGAGCGTGTGCCGTTTTTGCGAACACCTTGGGGGTGCGCTGGACCTCGCTGACGTAATGCCGGCGCCTGGAGGCGGCGGCGTGACCCGGTGTTGTCGACGAGCCCGGTCGAGATCTGGTGCGACTGAACTCCGAGGATGCGCTGCGGGTTCTTACTGGTCAGCCGCTGGGTTCGGGGCTGTGAGCCTCGGTCGTAGAGCATGTGGTTGATCGTGGATACGTTGACGCCTGCTGCTCTGGCGATGCGGGCGTATCCGGCGCCGCCCGCCATGAGTTCGCGGACGTGTCGGCGGACGGGTTCTGCGTCGACGAGCGGCCCCTTGGCCCGGGTCGCGGTGCCCATCACTCCCCCATTCCGTACAGCGGCATGACGCGTTCGGCGTAGGCGTCGAGATGGTGGGCAAGGTCGTCGAGCACGGCGGCCTGCTCGTATTCGGCGGCGACGGTGCGGGTGGTGGCGGCCCAGGCCCGACGGGCGGCGGCGCGCTTCGCGAGGTGGTGCAGCGCAGCGAGCAAGAGGCCGGGGGCGAACACGGCGGCGGTCCAGGCGAGGACTTCGGCGACGATGCTGGCGGTGAAGAAGAGGTCGGCGGCGGTCATGCGACTGCCTCCCGCCTGGCTGCGGCGGTGCCCTTCCAGGTGCGGACCCCGGAGTGGTGGACGGTGGGCCGGTCGGAGCAGGCCCAGCCCGCGGTGCGGATGTAGCCCTCGTCGCGCAGGAGGGTCATCAGCCGGCCCCAGTGCGCTTGCGGGTTCGGCGGGTCGGGGAGCTTGTGGGCGTCGACGATCTCGTAGCAGGTGAAGGTGCGGCCGGTCGCCGCGGCGTCTATGAACTTGGGCCAGACGTCGGCGAGCCAAGTCTCGTAGTCCTCGGACTGACGGCGGGAGTTGGCGAGCGGGGCGACGGGAACGGTGCCGTCGAGGGCGGACTGGATCGGTGCTGTCATGTCGTCCGTCTTACGGAACGGCACCGACACGTTTGGTTTCACGGAATGTTTCACGATCTTGGTCATGGCAATCCCTCCTGGTCAGATGCCGGTCGCAGTGCGAGGTTCATGTCCACGTCGCTCTCGTACAGGACGTGGATGTGCTGGATGCCGAGGCCGCCGCAGGTTCGGGCTGCGGCGGCCCGACCGCGGAATGTGGTTACGGGGTGACGTTTTCGCCGGCCCACCGGTCGTCGCCGGTGGTGATAGCGGCAGGTGCAGGTGTCGGCTCGAGGTACTCGGGCGGCACGTCGATGACGGCTGGGGTCGAGGTCCGTGCGGACGGTGCCGTCGTGGGCCATGGCGCGCGCGAGTTCGGCGCTCTTCGGCAGGGCCTTGAAGTGGTTGCGGAGAACCGTCTTCTTCGCCATCTCGTCGTAGTGGTTCCTCCAGGCCGGCGAGTTCGCGAACGACGACTTCTTCTTCCGCTCCTCGATCTCGTCCGGGTACATGACCTTGAAGGTCCGCCCGCCGTTGATCAGTCGGGCGACGGAGTAGTACGCGACGGCGCGCCCCGGGGGGCCGCTCGGGCACGGGCGGTGAACGAGCTTTTCCTCAAGCCCTTCTTCGTGCTCGAAGTGGTCGTTCTCGTGGACGGTCTCGACCTTGAGCGAGGACGCCATGGGGTGCTGGTAGAAGAGCGTCACCATGCCCTGATAGCCGAGCTGGAACTCGGCCTGCCCCTGGCGCGGGATGATGAACGCTTCCTGTGTGGGCGAGCCGGGCTCGAAGCCCAGCTGCGAGCAGGTCATCAGGGCACCGAGGAAGGACTCGGTGGTGCAGTCGGCGAGGTCGGGGTTCTTGCGGATCAGCGTCAGGGCGATGCGAGCCAACCCTGTCCCTGCTGCCGCCGAAGTACGACTCCCACAGGACGCTGGTCATCCCCCCGTTCCTGGCGGAGCTGCTGGAGATGCTGCTCGCCTCGCACCAGTCCGAGTACGTGTTTCCCTCAATCAATGGCGGCGAACTGGCGAAGGCCAACTTCAGCTACCACTACTGGAGGCCCATCGCCGACGGGCGCCCTGCGACGGTCATTCGCGGGAAGCGCGGGGGCCGGGGCGGTTCGCGTCGCCCGCTGCCCGCCTGGCGTGAGGTGCCGGCGTACAAGGGGAAGCGGCTCTACCTGGTGCGTCACGGCGCGAAGGAGTGGACCGACGAGGACGGGCACAGCCGCGTCGCCGTCGAGTCGCGGATGAGGCATGAGCTGCCTGGCGTCGAGGGGACGTACAGCAACGTCACGCCGGTGATGGAGCGTGCCATCATGGTGTCGTTGCAGGTCCGATGGGTACAGTTCGCCGGAACGTTGGGGCAGGACTGGGAGCCCATTTCTCCCAGACCTCTCCCAGTGGATCTTGTGGGCTGGATGAACAGGCAGGTCACAGCCGCAGCATCGCTCAACTGACCGACCGGTTCATGAAATTCATTACCACCAACAGCTTCATGCCGTTCGTCATCTATCGCGTGCTGCTGGGCATCCTCCTGTTCGTGCTTGTGTCGGCCGGTGTGCTCAGCCCGCGCACGCGGGTGAGTCGGCCGGTTAGGGTCTTTCGACCGTTGTGGGACCAGGGCTGGGGAGAAACGCGATGACGGCGGACGACCTGCGGACGACCGTGACCAACTGGGCGGGGAACGTCGGCTTCACGGCCCACGAGGTGCTGCGTCCCACCACGCTCGACGAGCTGCGGCGCGTCGTCACGGACGGGCGGCGCGTGCGGGTGCTGGGCAGTGGGCACTCGTTCAACTCGATCGCCGACAGCGACGACGTGCTCGTGTCGCTGGCCGGGCTGCCGCCGGCCGTGGACGTCGACACGGCGGCGCGCACGGTGCGGGTGGCGGGCGGGGTGCGCTACGCCGAGCTGGCGCGGCGGGTGCACGAGCAGGGGTTCGCCCTGCACAACATGGCCTCGTTGCCGCACATTTCCGTCGCCGGTTCCGTCGCCACCGGTACGCATGGTTCGGGCGATGCGAACGGGGCGCTGGCGACGGCGGTCCGGGAGGCGGAACTGGTCACCGCCGACGGTGAGTTGCGGACCCTGAGCCGCGACAAGGACGGCGAGCGCTTCGGCGGCGCCGTGGTCGCTCTGGGCGCGCTCGGTGCGGTGACCTCGCTGACGCTGGACCTGGTGCCCGGATTCGACGTGCGGCAGTACGTCCACACGGGCCTCGACCTCTCCGACGCGCTGGCGCACTTCGACGCGATCACGTCGGCCGGTTACAGCGTGAGCCTGTTCACCCGGTGGCAGGACTCGTCCTTCGGGCAGGTGTGGCTCAAGTGCCGTGCGGACGAGCCCCGGCCCGACTTCCCGTGGGCGGCGCCGGCCGTGGAGCAGCTCCATCCGGTGCCGGGGATGCCCGCGGTCAACTGCACCCCGCAGCTGGGCGTGCCCGGCCCCGCCCATGAGCGACTGCCGCACTTCCGCGCGGAGTTCACCCCCAGCAGCGGCGCCGAGCTCCAGTCCGAGTATCTGGTGGCCCGCGCGGACGCGGTGGCGGCACTGACCGTGCTGGACGGGATGCGGGAGGCCATCGCCCCCGTACTCCAGGTCTGCGAGGTCCGCACGATGGCCGGGGACGAGCAGTGGCTGAGCCCCGCCCACGGCCGGGACACGGTCGGCCTGCATTTCACCTGGGTGCCCGAGACCGCGGACGTAGTGCCCGTGCTCGCCCGCCTGGAGGAGCGCCTCGCCCCGTTCGCCCCGCGGCCCCACTGGGGGAAGGTGTTCACCGTGCGCCCGGACCGGCTGCGTGAGCGGTATCCGCGGATGGCGGACTTCGAGGCGCTGGCCCGCGAGCTGGACCCGTCGGCCACGTTCACCAACGCCTTCCTGCGGGACGTGCTGTACGGCGCCTGACGGCCCCGGGATACCGGCCACCTGCGCGCGCCGCGGCGACTTCTTTGGATCATCCTCCAGCCGCATCCGCAGGTGCTCCAAACATGGGCGATGTTCATTGCAGATGCGAGATGAATTCGAATATCTTGTCGCACATGCAGTCCTACACAATCGGTCAGGCGGCCCGTCTTCTCGGCGTCAGTCCCGACACCGCCCGGCGCTGGGCCGACGCCGGACGGGTGGCCACCCACCGGGACGAGGCCGGGCGCCGACTCATCGACGGGCGTGACCTCGCGGCCCTCGCCGTAGAGGTCGGCCGGCCCGGGAGCGAGGAGGAGGACCCCTCCTTCACCTCGGCGCGCAACGCCTTCCCGGGCATCGTCACCGCGGTCAAGCTCGGCGATGTCGCGGCCCAGGTCGAGATCCAGGCCGGACCGCACCGGATCGTCTCGCTCCTGACCCGCGAGGCCGTCGAGGAGCTCGGGCTGGCCGTCGGCATGCGGGCCACCGCCCGTGTGAAGTCGACCAGCGTGCACATCGACCGCACCTGAGACCTGAGGACCTGAGCGTCTGAGTCCCTGACCCCGCCGGCTGCCGTCCGGCACCGGCCGACGCGTTTCCCGAGGAGTCCCCACCCATGTCACCCACGTTCGGCGGACGCCGTCTCGCCGCGACCGCGCTGACCGCCGCCCTGCTCGTACCGCTCGCCGCCTGCGGCAGCGACGGCGGGAGCGAGGACAGTGCCTCCGGTGCGCCGGACACGAAACTCACCGTCCTTGCCGCCGCCTCCCTCACCGACGTGTTCGCGACGGCGGGCGCGGCGTACGAGAAGGAGCACCCCGGCACGAAGGTGACGTTCTCCTTCGCCGGCTCCCAGGAGCTCGCCGCCCAGGTCGAGCAGGGTGCCCCGGCGGACGCGCTGGTCACCGCCGACACGAAGACCATGGACGGGCTGACGTCCGAAACGGGCACGCCCACCGTGATCGCGAAGAACCGGCTGGTCATCGCCACCGGCGAGGGCAACCCGGAGAAGATCAAGGGCCTGGGGGACCTGACCGACAGCGGGCTGAAGGTGGTTCTCGCCGCACCGGAGGTCCCCGTGGGCCGCTACAGCAAGCAGATCCTGGACGCCCAGAAGCTCACCGTGAAGCCGGTCTCGCAGGAGACGGACGTCCGCGCGGTCCTCAGCAAGGTCGCGCTCGGCGAAGCGGACGCGGGCCTCGTCTACCGGACCGACGCCGCGTCGGACATGGACCGGGTCGACGCGGTCGACATCCCCGACGCGCAGAACGCCGTCGCCTCCTACCCGGCCGCCATCCTGCGGCAGTCGAAGAACACGAAGGCCGCGACGGCGTTCGTGAAGTGGCTCAGCGGGCCCGAGGCGCAGAAGATCCTTAAGAACGCCGGGTTCCAGCAGCCGTAACCGCGCGGCTCATCCGGGGGCGGTCCGTGCCCGCCCCCGGTCATCCCCCTTGGCCCCGTCCCAGTTCAGGAACCGCCGATGAGACGCCTTCGCCGCCGTACCACCGGCGCCCGTACTCCCCTGGCCCTGGCCGTTCCCGCGCTGCTCGGGATCGCGTTCCTGCTCATGCCCCTGGTCGGCATCCTGGCGCGTACGTCGTGGAGCGACCTCGGCACCCATCTGATGAGCCCCGGCGTCACCGAGGCACTGCGGCTGTCGCTGCTGGTCTCCTTCTGGGCGCTGGGTCTCTCCCTGGTCCTCGGGGTGCCGCTGGCCTGGCTGCTGGCCCGTGTGGAGTTCCCCGGCAAGGCCCTGGTCCGCTCGCTCGTGCTGTTGCCGATGGTGCTGCCGCCGACGGTCGGGGGCGTGGCCCTGCTGCTGGCCTTCGGGCGGCGCGGGCTGCTCGGGCCGTGGCTGGAGGACACCTTCGGCATCACGCTGCCGTTCCACACCTCGGGTGCGGTGCTCGCCGCCACGTTCGTCGCGATGCCGTTCCTCGTCATCAGTCTCGAAGGCGCGCTCGCCGGGCTGCGCCCCAGTTACGAGGAGACCGCGGGCTCCCTCGGGGCGTCCCCCCTGCGGGTCTTCTGGACCGTCACGCTGCCGATGGTCGCCCCCGGACTCGCCGCGGGCGCGGCGCTGACCTGGGCGCGGGCGCTGGGTGAGTTCGGCGCGACCATCACCTTCGCGGGGAATCTGCCCGGCACCACCCAGACCCTGCCCCTTCAGGTCTATCTGCTGCTCCAGGACTCCCCGGAGGCCGCGACCTCCGTGTCCCTGCTCCTGCTGGCCATCGCCATGGCCGTCCTCGTCGCCCTGCGGGGCCGCTGGACCGGCGGGGCGGGAGGCAGGGTCCGCGAGGCACGGAATCCGGCCGAAGACACCACGCCGCCCCCGGCGCAGCCGCCGGTCCCCGTACCCGCCTATGAGGCGTTCCCCGAGCAGCAGTGGCCGCTCCACGCGGTGGTCACCGGCTTCACTCGGCTGACCCTGGACGCCGCTCCCGGCACCACCATCGCCGTGGTCGGCGCGAACGGGGCGGGCAAGACCACCCTCCTGCGCGCCCTTCTCGGCCTCACTCCGAGGGCCCACGCGGAACTCCGCCTCGGCGACACCGACGTCACCGAACTGCCACCGCATCGCAGGGGCGTCGCCTGGGTCCCCCAGGACGGTGCGCTCTTCCCGCACCTCAGCGCCCTGACCAACACGGCGTACGGGCTGCGCGCCCACGGCGTCCCCCGGGCCGAGGCGCGGCGCGAGGCGCAGCGGTGGCTCGACCGGCTCGGTGTGGGCCACCTCGCCCACCGCCGCCCCGCCCAGCTCTCAGGCGGTCAGGCGGGCCGTGTCGCCCTGGCCCGCGGCCTCGCCGCCCGCCCCCGTCTGCTGCTCCTCGACGAACCGCTCGCCGCCCTCGACCAGACCACCCGCGCCCAGGTCCGCCACACCCTGCGCGCCCATCTCGACGGCTTCGCCGGGGTCTGCCTGATCGTCACCCACGACCCGGTCGAAGCGGTCGCGCTGGCCGACCGGGTGCTGGTGCTGGAGGACGGCAGGACGATCCAGGACGCCCCGCCGGCCGAGGTCACCCGGCATCCGCGCTCGCCCTGGGTCGCCCGCATGCTCGGCAGCAACGCCTGGACGGGAACCGCAACCTCCGACGGCCTCACGCTGAGCGGCGGCGCGCACCTCGTGGCCGCGGAACCCCTCGCGACCGGCACCGACGCCCTCGCCGTCATCGCCCCCGAAGCGGTATCGCTGCACCGGAGCCGACCGGAGGGCAGCCCGCGCAACGTCTACCCCGGCACCATCCGTGAAATCACCGCGCTCGGCAGCCGCCTGCGGATTCTCGTCGACTGCGAGGGTGTGCCCGGACTCGTCGCGGAGATCACCCCGGCGTCCGCCGCCGAACTGGGCCTCCATGAGGGCAGCGCCGTGTTCGCCGGCATCAAGGCCACCGAAGTACGGCTCGTCGGCCACTGACACCGCCCCGTCCCGCGTCCCCCGGGTTCGTCCTCCGTCATGATCTCCGGGAACCAGGCGCCGGAATCCACCGACTACTGGGACGAAGCACAGTGACACAAGCGGTATCAGGGGCCCATGTGGCCCAGGAGGAGGCCGACAGGCATGCACTGGTACGAGGACGACTCCCTGTGGTCCGACTTCGCACCCACGATGTTCTCCGCCGGCCGCACCGCGACCGCGGCCACCCTGGTGGAGTCCTCACCACTGCTGGACTTCCCACCGGGCAGCCGTGTGCTCGATCTCTGCTGCGGCCCGGGGCTCTTCCTGGTGCCGCTGGCCCGCCGCGACTACATCGTCACGGGCGTCGACCTCTCGCCCTCCATGCTGGACCGGGCCCGGAGCGCGTGCGAGCAGGCGGGGGCCGAAGTACGGCTGGAGCGGGCCGACATGCTGACGTACACGGCTCCGGGCGCGTTCGACGCCGTACTCAACGTGTTCACGTCCTTCGGGTACTTCGACGACCCCGACGACAATCTTCGGGTTCTGCGCAACGCCTGGGAGAACCTCGCCCCGGGCGGCCGGCTCCTGGTGGACGTCATGGGCAAGGAGGTGCTGGCCGGCTGGATCGGACGCCCGCAGGCCGTGGATCTGCCTGACGGTTCGTACGTCGTCCAGCGGGATACCGTCCTCGACAGCTGGCGGCGGCTGCGCACCGACTGGACGCTGGTGCGCGGCACTTCGGCGCGTGCGGCCTCGCTGACGTCCTGGCTCTACAGCGCCGCCGAACTGCACGAACTGTTCGAGACCGCCGGATTCAGCGAGGTCGAATGCTTCGGCGGCTTCGACGGATCGGCCTACGACCACCGGTCCGAACGGCTGATCGTCCGCGGGCGGCGCAAGTGAGCCCCCGCCCGGAGGCGAGCCCTCCCACCACGGACGCGCGTTCCGCGCCTCGGGCCGTCCACGAGCACATCACCGACGCCATCAAGGCCCCCGACCTCGTCCGGCTGGACGGCAATGTCGTGCTCGCCCGTTTCGAGACGATGAAGGTGTACGCGGCGCTCGGCGCGGTCCGCTCACTGCTGCGGCGGGGGCGGATCGTGCCGGGGCAGACACTGATCGACAGTTCGAGCGGCATCTACGCGCTCGCCCTCGCCATGGCCTGTCACCGCTACGGTCTGCGGTGCCACATCGTGGCATCCACGACCGTCGACTCGGTGATGCGCGCCCAGTTGGAGATCCTGGGCGCCACGGTCGACCAGATGCCGCCTTCGCAGAGCCTCCTCCTCGATCAGGAGCGCCGGGTGCGCCATGTGCGCCGGCTCCTCGCCGACCGTCCGGACTTCCACTGGATGCGGCAGTACCACGACGCCGTCCACTACGAGGGTTACGGGGAGTGCGCCGATCTCCTCTCCGGGGCGCTGCCCGAGGGGCCGGTGACGGTCGTGGGCGCCGTGGGCACGGGGGCGTCCACCGGGGGTCTCGCCCAGGCCCTGCGGGCGTCCGGGCGCGCGGTGCGCCTGGTGGGCATCCAGCCGTTCGGCAGCGTCACGTTCGGCAGCGAGCAGTTCAGCGACCCGGAGGCGATCATCGCCGGGATCGGCAGTTCCATCCCCTTCCGGAATGTCCGCCACGAGCTGTACGACACCGTGCACTGGCTGGACTTCCGGCACGCGATGGCAGGGGCCGTCGGCCTGTTGCGCCATCACGCGGTATTCGCGGGGCTGTCCACGGGGGCCGCTCATCTCGTCGCCTCGTGGGAGGCCGCCAGACACCCCGAACGCCTCCATCTCGTCCTCGGCGCCGACACCGGCCACCGGTACGCGGAGCGGGTCTTCGCCCGGCACGCCGAAGCCCAGGACATGGCAGGGCTCCGGCCCCTGCCCATCGGATCACTCGCCGACCTGCGCCCGCCGTGGTCGGTCATGGAGTGGGCGCACCGCGCCGCACCGGCGGGCGGTCGCTGTGCCGGCGAGGCCGCCCCCGAACCCGTACCGTCCGTGGAGCTGACACCATGACGCTCGCCGCACTCGAATCGCTCTCCTTCGGTCTCGGCCGCATGGCCTCGGCCGCCGCGGAGACCGGACACCGGTTGTGTCTGCTCACCGGCGACCGGTCGGTGTACCAGCACGAACTGGCCACCCTCCCTGACGATGCGCTGACCGTCGTCGATGTCGACACCCACGACCCGGTCGCGGTCTGTCGCGCGCTGGCCGCGGTGCCCGGTCTGGCCGGTCTGATCAACACCACCGACACCTGGAGCGTCCCGGCCGCCGATCTCGCGGCGGAACTCGGGCTCCCCGGACCGGACCCGGCAGCGGTGCGGCTGCTGCGCGACAAGTCCCGGGTGCGCGGCCTGCTGCACCGCCGGGGTCTGAGCCGCAGCACCGCCGTGCGCATCGAGGCGGGCGGCGACGCGGCCGGGGACGTCCTGCGTGAGGTGGGTCTGCCCGCGGTGCTCAAGGACTCGGCGGGCACCTCCTCCCGCAACGTCTGGATCGTCCACGACGAGGAGGCGCTGCGTGACGCGCTGGACGAGGCGGGGCAACAGCGGCTCATGGGCGGGCTGTTCGCGGAGGGCTTCCTGTCCGGACCGCTGTACAGCGCGGAGACGCTCAGCTGGGACGGCACCACACGGCTGCTCGGCGTTCTGAGCCGCCAGACCTCCCGGCAGCCCGCGGTACGGGAGGAGGCCGCCGCCTTTCCCGTCGCCCTGCCGGACACCGAGCGACGCGGAATCGAGGAGTGGGTCGGCCAGGTCCTGGCGGCGGCGGGGCACCGAAGCGGTTTCGCTCACGTGGAGTTCATCCTCACGACCGGGGGCCCCGAGCTGGTCGAGATCAACCGGCGGATCGGCGGGGCGCTGGTGGGCGAGGTGCTGTGCCTCTCCCTGGGGACGAATGTGTACACCGCCATGATGGAGGAGGCGCTCGGCCGGCGACCCGGCCTGATGGACGCGCAACTCGGCTCCACCGGGCCCGCGTTCGGCTTCGTCCTCGTCCACGCGGACCAACCCGGTGTGCTGAAGGGCTGGCTCGGGCTGGAGGAACTGGCCTCCTTCCCCGGCTCGGTGCGCTGGTATCCCACGAGGGAACCGGGCGACGTCCTGCCCCATGTCGGCGATCAGCGCGGGTGCACCGGCATCGTGCTGGCCGAGGCGGCGACGGCGGAGCTGGCGCAGCACCGGGCGTGGAGCGCGGCCACACGGGTGCGGCCCGTCGTCACCGGTGGGCCGTGAGCCCACGGCTGTCGGGAGGCGGGTCACCGGCCCGCAGGCGTTCCTGCTGGCCGGCTCGTTCCTGATCACGCTCGGCAGCTTCGCCGTCCTGCCGTATATGTCGGTGCTGCTGCATCAGCGGCTCGGGCTGGGGCTCGGCACGGTCGGATTCGTCCTGGCCGTCGCCTCGTTGGTGCAGTTCTCCGGGGGTGTGGCGGCTGGGGCCGTGGCCGGCCGGATCGGTCTGCGGGCGACGATGCTGGTGGCGCTCGCGCTGCGTACGGCGGGGTTCGCGGCGTTCCTGCCGGGGCTGCACAGCCCGGCCGTCGCGATCGGTGCCCTGTTGCTGGTGTCGTGTGGTGCCGCCCTCTATCTGCCGGCCAACAAGGCGTATCTGGTGGAGGGCGCCACGGAGGCGGAACGGCCCCGGGTACTGTCGGCCGGCAGTTCGGCGTTCAACGCGGGCATGGCCCTCGGGCCGCCCGCCGCGGCGCCGTTCGTCCTGGGTTCGCCGGCCGTGCTGTTCGCCTGCGTCGCCGCGCTGTTCGCGCTCGTCGGGGTGGGGCACGCGCTGCTGCCGCCGGTCGGTTCCGGACCGGCGGCGACCGCCGCTGCGGTGGGGAGCGGTCACTCCCGCAGCCGGAGTCCGGGCCCCTCCCCCTTCGCGGTAACCGTCCTCGGCGTATACGTCTTCATGTTCTTCCAGCACTACCTGGCCCTGTACGCGGTGCCACGTACCTCGGCGGCCTTCTACGGAGCCGTACTGATGGGGTACGCCGGCCTCCTGGTGGTCGCCCAGCCGCTGCTGTCGCGCCGGATCGCCGCACTGACCTACCGGAATGCGATGCGGGTGGGATTCGGCGCCATGGCTGCCGGGACGGCCGTCATCGGCTTCGGCGGGTACGCGGGCATCGGCGCGGGGGCGGTGCTGATGTGCCTGGGGGAAATCGTCCTCTTCCTGAAGAACGACCTCGAGGCGCTGGCCCGTTCGTCCACGCCCGCCGCCACGGTCTTCGGCAGACAGCGGCTGGCGGCGGGGATCGGCGCGTTCGGGAGCGGCGTCGTCGGGGGGCAGTTGTACGCGGCGGCCGACGCGGCGGGCTCGGCCCGGGGGTTCTGGGTGGCCGTGTGCCTCCAGGCTCTGATCCTTCCCGTGTGCTTCCTCCGTCGCCGGACAGGTCCGGTCTCGGAAACCGTCCGGCGACGGAGGAGCCGACGGCCGCCGGAGAAACCCGGCGAGCCTGTCAGGTCACGGCAGTAGGGCCTCGGGGCCTGACCCACCGGCCGGTGCCGACGGCTCCGTACTCCAGGCCGCCGCGAGGTCCCGCCGGGCACGCGCCACGCGGGAGCGCACCGTGCCGATCGGGCAGCCGGCGGTGCTCGCCGTCTCCTCGTACGACATCCCCAGGAGCTGGGTGAGTACGAAGGCCTGGCTGCGCGCGGAGTCCATGGTCCGCAGCGCGTCGAACAACGCCACGGTCTCGTCGAATCCGGGCGTATGACGGGGCTGGGCGCGCTCGGCCACCGCTTGCCAGTCGGCCGTATCGGCGATCCGTGGCCGGACGGAGGCCGTGCGGTAGCCGTCGATGACGACGCGCCGGGCGATGGCCAGCAGCCAGGTGCGGGCACAGGACCGTCCCGCGAAGCCGGCCAGGCCGGTCATGGCCCGCAGATAGGTCTCCTGGGCCAGATCCTCGGCGCCCGGCCCGTCGGCACCGAGGTACGTGACGAAGCGGCGTACGTCGTCATACGTCGCCCGGACGAAGTGCTCGGCCGCCTCGCGGTCTCCGCAGCCGGCGGCCAGCGCCCAGCCGGTGATCTGTACGTCCCGCTGCTGGGCGGGAATCCTCCGGGCGCCGGAACGCGCCGGGGCAGGGGAAAGCAGCGTGGCGGGGGAAAGCGCCGAGGCAGGGGAAAGCATCGGGGCAGGGGAAAGCATCGGGGCAGGGGTCATCACAACACGTCCTTCGCGTCTTTCGCGGAGCCGCGGCGTACACACACGGGCTCCTCGTGACCGGCTCCCCCGACCTGTCACCGTGCGTCAGGGAGCGGAACCGGCATGCCTGTCACGGGCGCGTGCACGCGAACCGCGCGCACGTCCCGGAAGCCGCCCGGCAGGGTCAGTGGGCGGATGAAGGCCGGACGGAGAAGCCGTGTGGGGGCGGGCCGCGCAGGGAGAGGCAATGCAGCAGCAGAAGGCCCTGTAGACGGCGTCCCGGCCGGCGCCGCGTGCGCCATCGCGTGACCGGCCCTGCGGATGACCCAACAGTCCACAGCCGCCAGGCCGTTCGCAGCGGTGCGCAGACGAACAGGGCGAGGGAACGGCCGAGTTGAACGAAGGCCGTCTCGCCGCGCCACAGCCACCAGCCGCAGACCAGCCCGGCGATCAGGTGGGCCGCCGCCATACCCGTCGTGAGCACGGACCCGTCGAAGGCGGCCACCAGGGCCATCGGGTCGGACGGACCGTCGCCCATCGACTCGTGGGCCGAGTGGGCAGAGTGGGCCGAGTGGTCCATCGCGCCGGAGTGACGGACAGCCGATGCGTGGCCGGCCATCGACGCCGGAGCGGACGGGAGCGAGCTGAAGAAGGCGTGCAGTGACACCTGGCCCAGGGCGCTCGCCGCCACGACGCCGGAAGCGGTCCGTTCCCTGCCCGCCAGCCACCACCCGGCGCCGGTCACCAGCAGCAGGGCGGACCCCAGGACGGGAAGCGGAAGGGACCCGCCGGACATGTGGGCATGCCCGAGCCCGGACACGGCGACGCACACGACCGCGAACATCACGGCGCGTACGAAACGGAGTGCGGGTCCGGCCTCCATGACCGCCATCGTGCCAGCGCCACCCGCCCTCGCGAGAAGACCATCAAGTCCTCAAACAACCGCAGTTGACCGACTATCAGCCGATACGAGCACCGCGTGATCCATGTCACACGAAACCCGTGGGAACTTTCCGCACCCCGTCCGCGACTGCTCCAACAACGCACCCCCGCACGCCTGGTGGCCCGGGACCGTACCCGCCGCACCGCCGACGCGACTGAAGAGGCCGCACGATGAAGCCGTCCCCAGCGCCACCCGCACCGGAACCCTCCGAGGCCGACGCCTCCGCCGTCACCCCCACGACCGGCACCGGCGACCGGCAGCCGCGCCCCACCCTGCGCTCCGATCTCCGCGCCTCCCTGCCCGACGGACTGGTCGCCCTGGCCGTGACCGGGGCCGTCTTCGCGCTGCTCTACGTCCGGATCAAGGCCAAGACCTCATCGACGGTCTCCGTCATGCCGTTCATGGCCGACGCGGGCGGCTTCTGGATGTACTTCCTGAGCCAGGCTTTCGGCTGGTCAGCACTGCTCTGGGCGTGGGGCACCATCGTCCTCGGTCTGCTGCTCTCCGGCCCCCGGCCGCGCCGGCTCCCGCTGTCCGGCCCCCGCCTCGAACGCCTCCACCGCACCACGAGCCTCAATACGATGGCTCTGATCGCGGCTCATGCCCTGCTCTTCGCCGCCGAGCTGATACGCCACGACACCGCACGCTGGCACTCGGCCATCGCCACCGCCTTCATGGAGGCGTTCGTGCCGGGCGGGTACGACTCCGGCACCGGCCGGATCGCCATTCCCGTCGGCCAGGCCGCGCTGTACCTCGCGATACCGCTCGGCCTGCTCTTCTACGTCAGGCACCGCATCGGCCCCAGGACCTGGCGGGTCCTGCACCGTTGCGTGATCGTCGTGTACGTCCTGAGCGTCTGGCACACCCTGCTCTACGGGACGAACGTCTGGTACGACGGGTGGTTCCGGACCAGCATCTGGCTCCTCCAGCTCCCGATCGCGGCCCTTCTGCTTCTGCGGCTGCTGAGGCCCGCACGCCGCTCGGAGCGCCTGCCCCGGCCCGGCACCGGGTCTCCGGCGGGCTGGACCCTGCGCCTGACCGGGCGGCTGGCGGTCGCGGGCATCGCCGTGGCCGTACTCGCGGTCGTACTCAGCGGGCACGACGGCGGCCGCGCCGTTCCCCCCGACGACACCTCCTCCACCCACAACCACGACTAGGGCCTGTCCGGCGGATCAGGGTCGGACAGGACGCGGCGTCTGGTGCGGCGCATCGCACCCCAGGACCTGTCCAACCCTGGCCCGGACGGGCGTGCGTCCCGGGCGGCCTCCGCCGTACGGCCGTAGCGTTCGGACCGTGCCCCACCGCCACCCCCGGACCCTGGAGGGAACCATGACCGCCACCGACCTTCCCGTGATCGCCGCAGTCGACGGTTCCGCGCACAGCCGGCAGGCCCTCGACTGGGCCGCCCAGGAGGCGCTTCGGAGGCAGCTGCCTCTGATGATCGTGCACGTCCGGCCGCCGACCCGGCGGATGAGCCAGGAGTCCCAGCTCCGGGAGGCCGAGGAACTGCTGACGGAGTCCGTACGGCGGACCGCTCTGCTCGCCCCGGAACTGCACCCGTCGACCCTCGCCCCGCTGGACTTCCCGGCGGCGGCGCTGATCTCGCTCAGCCAGGACGCGTCGATGGTCGTGGTGGGCTCGCGCGGTCTGGGCGGCTTCCGTTCCCTCATGATCGGCTCCAACAGCCTGGCGGTCGCATCGATGGCGGCGTGCCCGGTCGTCGTCGTCCACGGCGAGAGCGGCGAGGAGGACGAGGAGGCGGCGGAGGCGTTCCCGGACATCGTCGCGGGAGTGGCTGCCGACGAGAGCAGTGGGGCGGTGCTGGAGTTCGCCTTCTCGACGGCCGCGACCCGGCCCGGCGCCCGGCTGCGGCTCGTGCACGGATGGACGATGTTCTCCTCCATGCTCTCCGGCGGCCCCGTCTTCGACCGGGAGGCGGCGGCGGGTGCGGCGGAGCGGAGCCTCGCGGAGGTGACCGCGGGCCGGCAGGAGAAGTACCCGCAGGTGGAGGTCGTACGCGAACCGGTCAGCGGATCGGCCTCGCGCACCCTGGTCACGGCCTCGGGCACCGCGGCGCTGACCGTCGTCGGCCGGCGCAAGGGCGGCGAGGACCTCGGTCTCGGCCTCTCCCCCGTCGCCCAGACCACGGTGACGCACGCACTCGGCCCGGTGGCCGTCGTCCCCTGCTGAACAGGCGGCCGGTCAACGGCAGTTGTCGGCCGCCCGGCCCGACGGGTCGTTGCAGGCCCCTTGGCCTCACGGGTCCGGTGGCCGAGACTTGGCCGATGACACAGCGCGTGGCTCTGGCAACGGTGATGGACCAGCTCTCGATCGATGCGGTGATCACCGGCTATGCGGTGGCGGTGGACGACGGCGCGTGGGAGGACTACCGCGCCCTGTTCGTGCCGGACGGCCGCGCGGACTACCGGAGCGCGGGCGGCATGGAGGGCCCGGCCGCCGACGTCTCGCGGTGGCTCGCGGAGACCATGCGGCTCTTCCCCCTCCGTCAGCACCTGATCGTCAATCGGCGGCTCGACCTCCAGGATCTGGGCGGCTATCCCGGCGACCACGCGCAGGTGCGGGCCGACTACCTGAACCCGATGCGTCTCGACGCGGGCGGCCAGGACGCGGCCGCGGGCGGGGAGACGGCACCGAACTTCGTCTCGGGCGGCCGCTACGCCTTCGACCTGCTCCGCACGGAGCCGGGCTGGCGCATCCGCTCCGTCGTCGTCCACGAGAAGTGGCGGCGCATGCCAGGCTGATCCGGCCGGCCCGGACCGCCCCGGTGACGCGCCCGTACGCACAGGCCCGCTGTCCGCCCCGGACGCTCTCCTCCACACTGGGATCACAGCCTGACCATGCGGCGATACGGACATCGCTCACCAGGCAGGACGAGGAGGGCGCGGCATGGGCATGCGGATCGGGCGAGCCCCGGCGGGCCGGGTTCCTGACGACCGGCCGCCTGCCGACGCGCACTCCGCGGGCAGGCCCCCCGCCGGCCGACGGGAGCGGGGCGCGGCGCTGCTGCGGTCGCCCTGGGGGCGCGGTGCCGCGGCCCTGCTCGCGGGCGCCCTGCCCGCCCTCGCGTTTCCCGAGCCGTCGCTGGGCTGGTTCGCGTACGTCGCGCTGGTGCCCTGGCTCCTGTTGATCCGCTCGGCGCCCACGCCCCACCGTGCCGCTCTCGACGGCTGGCTGGGCGGGACCGGTTTCGTCATCGCCGTACATCACTGGCTGCTGCCGAACCTGCATGTGTTCATCGTCGTGCTGGCGGCGCTGCTCGGCCTGCTGTGGGCGCCCTGGGGTCTGCTCGTGGCCCGGCTGCTCGGCGGATCGCCGTCGGCCTTGCGCTGCGCGGCGGCCGTCGCCGCGGTGCCGTCCGGGTGGCTGATGATCGAGCTGGTGCGGTCCTGGGAAGGGCTCGGCGGCCCCTGGGGGCTGCTCGGGGCCAGCCAATGGGACTTCGCGCCCGCTCTGCGGGTGGCATCGGTGGGCGGCGTATGGCTGGTGAGTCTGCTCGTCCTCGCGGTGAACACCGCCGTCGTCCTGCTGCTCGTCTCGCCGCCGGCCCGCACGACGGCGGCCGCCTCGCTCGTGGTCTGCGCGCTGGCAGTGGGCGCGGTCTGGACCTGGGCGCCGCAGCCGGAACGCACCGGCCAGGTCCGGATCGCCGTCGTGCAGCCGGGTGTAGTGGAGGGCACGGACAGTGTGCAGCGCCGCCTGGCACGCAGTGCCGAGCTGACGCGCGGGCTCGCGGGCCGGGACGTCGATCTGGTGGTGTGGGGGGAGAGCAGCGTCGGCGTGGATCTGACGGGCAGCCCCGCGACCGCGGCCCGGATCGCGGAGCTGTCGCGCCGGGTCGGGGCCGAGGTGCTGGTCAATACGGACGCCCGGCAGACGGACGCCGCGGAGCGGACCGGAATCTTCAAGTCCGCGGTCCTGGTGGGTCCGGACGGACCGACCGGGGACCGCTACGACAAAATGCGCCTGGTCCCGTTCGGCGAGTACATCCCGTTCCGTTCGATGCTGGGCTGGGCCACCTCGGTCGGCAAGGCCGCGGGCGAGGACCGGCTGCGCGGGACACGGCAGGTGGTGATGGACCTGCCCGGCGCCGACGGGCCGCGGCTCGGACCGCTGGTGTGCTTCGAGTCCGCGTTCCCCGATATGAGCAGGCAGTTGGTGCGGGACGGTGCCCAGGTACTGATCGCCCAGTCGTCGACCTCGACGTTCCAGCACAGCTGGGCGCCCGGTCAGCACGCCTCGCTCGGCGCCCTGCGCGCGGCCGAGAGCGGCCGCCCGATGGTGCACGCCACGCTCACCGGCACGAGTGCGGTGTACGGCCCGCAGGGCGAGAGGGTGGGCTCACCGCTCGGTACGCACGCGAGCACCGCCGCCGTCTACGACGTACCACTCGCGACGGGCACCACGCTCTATGTGCGGCTGGGCGACTGGGCGGTGTACGCGGCGCTGGCGCTGCTGGCCGCCCTGGGCGCCTCCGAGGGGACGCGGCTTCTCAGGCGGCCTGCTCCAGGGCGTCCCGTACCACTCGCTCGCACAGCTCATGGGTCGCCAGAGCGTCCCGGGCGCTGAGCACCTTCCCGGCCCGGACCGCATCCAGGAACGACAGCACGCTCTGCTCGATGCCGCGCTGCCGGGCGACCGGCACCCAGTCGCCGCGCCGCCGCACGCTGGGCTGGCCCTTGTGATCGATGATCTCGGCGAGGTTGAGCACCTGACGCTTGGAGTCCTGTCCCGACACCTCCAGGATCTCCTCGGTCGATCCGTTGAGGCGGTTCATCATGCCGATCGCGGTGAAGCCCTCGCCGGACAGCTGGAGCACGACGTGGTGCATCAGCCCGTCGACGATTCTCGCCCGTACGACGGTGCTCTCGACCGGACCCGGCACCAGGAAGCGCAGGGTGTCGACGACATGGATGAAGTCGTCGAGCACGAGGGTCCGCGGGTCCTCGGGCAGTCCCACCCGGTTCTTCTGCATGAGGATCAGCTCGCGGGGGTGGTCGGCGCACTGTGCGTATCCGGGGGCGAGCCTGCGGTTGAATCCCACGGCGAGGCCGACGCCGCGCTCCTCTGCGAGCGTCACCAGCCGTGCGGAGTCGGCGTACTCGTAGGCGAGCGGCTTGTCGACGTACGTGGGGACGCCCGCTTCGATGAGACGCCGGGTGATCTCCGGGTGTACCGCTGTCGGGGCGTGCACGAAGGCCGCGTCGAGCCCTTGGGCGAGCAGCGACTCGAGGTCCGTGTGGCACTGCGCCGCCGGAATCCGGTGGGTCGCGGCAACGGCGGCCAGGGTCGCCGGGGTGCGGGTCTGCAGATGCAGTTCGACCCCGGGCAGTGTGCTCAGCACCGGCAGGTACGCCTTCTGCGCGATGTCGCCGAGCCCGATACAGCCGACCTTCACAAGGGTCTCCCTCGTCACTGTCATATGCGCGTCTTCGGTTCCGCAGCATACGTGCGCTGCGGCGGCCGCCAGTCGGCGATGCCGTCGAGGGTGCGCAGGACGAGTCCGGGTCCGAGGCCAGTGACGGTCGCCATGAGGCCGTCGCGGAGGGCGACGGCGGGGGCGCTGGACCACGCCATAAGCCGGGCGACCTGTGCCGACTTACGAGCTCCTGCACGGCATGCTCGCGCAACAGAACCGATATCGCGTGGCCGGGTCATGATCCATCGGCGAGTATGACCGGCATGACAACACCTGAACGAACCGAACCCGCCATCGACGCCGCCGAACGCCCGATGCTCGAAGGCTGGTTGGACTTCCACCGCGACACGCTGGCCTCGAAGTGCGCGGGCCTCACCGATACCCAGCTGCGGGAGGCGTCCGTCCCCCCGTCCGAGTTCACGCTCCTCGGGCTGGTGCGGCACATGGCGGAGGTCGAGCGCGGCTGGTTCCGCGAGGTGCTGGTCGGTGAGGACGTTCCGCCGATCTACGGAACGGACGAGGACCCGGACGGCGAGTTCCATCTCAGCGAGACGGACACCTGGGACGAGGCGCGTACGACCTGGCTCGCCGAGATCGAGCAGGCCAGGACGAACGCGGCGAAGTACGGGCTCGACGACCTGTCGGTCGGCCTGAGCCGCAGCGGCAAGCCCTTCAACCTCCGCTGGATCTACACGCACATGATCGAGGAGTACGCGCGGCACAACGGCCACGCGGATCTTGTCCGGGAGCGGATCGACGGCGCGACCGGCGTCTGAGCCACCCGGGCAGATCCGAGGCCGGGAGGCCGTGGCCTTGGAGACCGTGGCCGAAGGACGGGCGCCCGCATGCGCCCGGCGCCCGGCCCCCTGTTCCTGGGGCGTCTCCCGGTGTCGTCCCGCTGACCGGGTCACCCGTGCGGGCCAATCCCGGCCCACCGGCTCCCAACGAGCCCCGCGCACCAGCAGGGTTGGCGCGTGCATCGAACCAGAATCACAGTGAAGCTCCTGGTCGGGGTGGCTGTCACGGCCGTCTCCGGCTGCGTGTCGGTGGGGCCCCAGGCGGCCGTCCCGCCGCCCCGGCCCGAGACGAGCAGGCCCATCCAGGACGTGGCCCCGCAGATCGTGCAGCCACCCGTCCGGGAGTCCCTGGAATCCCTGCCGGACCCCACACCGTCCGCCTCCGCCACTCCGCCCGAGGCGCCTTCCGCGGCCGACCGTGCCGAGCCGCGCGCACCTCAGCAGCGCAGGCCCGCCCAGGCACCTACCCGGCGCGCACCGCACCAGGCTCCCCGTGTGCCTCCCGTCGGCGTACCGGCGGCACCCGACTCGTCTCTTACCGGGACGGACGTCTGCGCCCTCGGGAGGGGATACGGGGGCTGGCCCGCGGGCAGCGCCGAGGCGAGGATCTGCGAGGAGAGCTACGGCCACTGATCCGCTCATGTACCACTGAGGCCCGTCGCATCCGACGGGCCTCGGTGTCACCGGTCGCGCATCCGCTGCTCCAGCCGCCCGATGGCGGCGCGCACCCCTCCCCCGTACCCGTCGTGCGTGAGAACGTCGGCGGCGTCCCGCGCCCGGTCCAGGTGGAGCCGGGCCGCCTCGGGACGGTGGAGTTTCAGATAGTCCGCCGCGAGATTGAGATGCAGCGAGGGGTAGAAGGCGCGCACGGCGAGCGCGTCCTGGTGCCGGCCCACGCGCTCGTCGGTCAGGCCGTCCGCCGCGGTCAGCGCCCGCAGGTCCCAGGCCAGCTCGTCCCCGGGGTCGTCCTGCGTATCGGCCATGTAGTGCGCGAGGGTGCAGCGGTGCAGGGCGTCGCCGTCCTCGCCGATCTCCGACCAGATGACACCGAAGCGATTGCGGGCCTCTTCCCGGTCCCCGCCGTGGAGCAGCATGATCGCCTGGCCGATCCTGGTCATGAGAGCGTCCCGTGACGCCTCCTGCTGCTCTGACACTGCGGTCTCCTTCGCGCCCGTCCGGCCCGTTCCGGTCGTCCTGACGCTAGCCGCCGCGATGGAGAATCCCGCTCAGGCACGGACCCGGCCCCGTCGGCCGGGTCCGTGCACGGTCAGCGGGGCCGCGCGGTCAGCCGAGGTCGGGGATGCGCCAGTCGATGGCCTCATGGCCCTGGGCGGCGACCGCCTCGTTTATACCGGTGAACGGGCGGGAGCCGAACCACCGCTTCGCGGAAAGCGGAGAGGGGTGCGCGCCCTTCACCACGACATGGCGCTCCTCGTCGATCAGCGGGAGCTTCTTCTGCGCGTAATTGCCCCAGAGCACGAAGACGGCGGGGTCGGGGCGCGCGGCCACGGCCCGGATCACCGCGTCGGTGACCTTCTCCCAGCCCTTGCCCTTGTGCGAATTCGCCTCGCCGCCCCGGACCGTCAGTACGGCGTTGAGCAGGAGGACGCCCTGCTCGGCCCACGGCATCAGATATCCGTTGTCCGGGATGGGCAGGCCGAGCTCCGCCTGCATCTCCTTGTAGATGTTGCGCAGTGAGGGGGGCGTCTTGACGCCGGGCTGCACGGAGAAGCACAGTCCGTGCCCCTGGCCCGCCCCGTGGTAGGGGTCCTGGCCGAGGATGAGGACCTTCACCCGCTCGTACGGAGTGGCGTCCAGCGCGGCGAAGACCTGCTCGCGCGGCGGATACACCGGCCCCTTGGCCCGCTCTTCCTCGACGAAGTCCGCAAGCTCCTTGAAGTACGGCTTCTGCAGCTCTTCGCCGAGGACGCCGCGCCAGGACTCGGGCAGCAGGTCGGTGTCGGTCACGTCCACAACCTCCGGTAAGCAATCAGGTTCTTGACCACAGAACCTACCGGGGGCCACTGACAACGGGCCCGGCGAGCCCTACCAGCTGGTCTTCCGGTACAGCTCCCACATCTGCATGACCGTCTGCGGGTCCAGGGCCCGCTCGCCGCCGCCGATGTCCTCGCCCGCCGCGACGTACAGCTTGCCCTGCCACAGTGGCAGCAGCCGGACGTCCTCGACGAGGATCTGCTGCGCCTGTTCGAACTGCTTACTGACCGCGCCCCGGTCGCTCTCCTGCCGGGAGGACGGCAGCAGCTCGTTGGTGATCTCCGCGTTCAGGTACGGGGTGCCGGTGACGCTCTCCTTGCCCACGAAGGGGGCGATGAAGTTGTCCGGGTCCGGGAAGTCCGGGAACCAGCCACGTCCGAAGACGGGGTAATTCCCCTTCGTGAAACCTTCCTGGAAGGCCGTCCACGGCGCGCTCTTCAGCGTGATCTCGAACAGCCCGGACTCCTCCAGCTGACGCTTCAGCTCGGCGAACTCGGGAGCGGTCGAGGAGCCGTACCGGTCGGTCGTGAACCAGAAGGTCATCTTGACCGGCTCGGTGATGCCCGCCTTGGTGAGGATGGCCCTGGCCTTGGCCTCGCTGGGGTCGCCGAAGGTGTCGAAGAAGCTGGTGGTGTGACCGGCGATGCCCTTCGGCACCATCGAGTACAGGGGCTCGGCGGTGCCCTGGTAGACCTTGGCGACCAGGGCGTCACGGTTCACGAGCTGGGCGATGGCCCGTCGTACCGCGGGGTTCCCCGCCGCGGTGTCCTGCGGGTTGAAGACCAGGAACCGGATGTCCGCGCCGACCGTCTCGACGATCTGGAGACCGTTGTTGTCGGACTTCTTGTCCTCCAGGCTGACCACTTCCTCGGCGGTCAGACCGCGGTACGTGGCGTCGATCTCCTTGGCCTTCAGTGCCGCCACCATCGAGGCCGAGTCATCGAAGTACCGGATGGTCACGGCATTGTTCTTGCGGTTGGCGAAGCCCTTGTAGTCGGGGTTCTTCGTCAGCTCGGCCGTCTTCTTGGCCTTGTACGACTCCAGGAGGTACGGCCCCGAGCCGGTGACCTTCCCGTCGCTGCGGAGCTTGTCCTCGGGGTACTCGCTCGGCGGGACCAGCGACATCGCCGGAGTGGCGAGGATGAACGGGAACGTGGCGTCCGACTTGTTGAGGTGGAAGATGACCTCGTCATCCCCCTTCGTCTCCACCCGGTCCAGGGAGCCGAGCATGCCGAGGGGGCCACCCTTGACCTTGATCGTCCTGATGCGGTCGATGGAGTGCTTCACAGCCTCCGCATCGATCTTCTCGCCGTTGGAGAACTTCAGGTTCTTACGGAGCGTGCACCGGTAGGCCATGCTCGTTTCGTCGGTGAACGTGCAGGAGTCGGCCGCATCGGGCTCGGGACTCGTACTGCCCGTGGGGAAGCTCACCAGGGTCTGGAAGACATTCCGCATCAGCTCCCAGGAGCCGTCCCAGGCCGCGGCGGGGTCGAGCGTCGAGGGTGAGCTCGTCGTACCGACCGTTATCTGCTGATCAGTCTCGGAGCTGCTGTCGGACAGCAAACCGCAGCCGGCCAGCAATGACAGGGAAGCAAGGGCTGCAGCAGCCTGCAGACTGGCCCGGTAGAACACGTGCACGCTCCTCGATCAGCCATGGGTCGGCAGACCATACCGCAGTGCCCCATCGGGTCAATCCGCTGGCCCGACGGGGCACTTACGTCAATCAGGGCCAAATCCGCTCAGGCCGTCTCAGCCGACGCCCGCGTTCAGGAAGATCCCGCCGTCCACCACGAGCGTCTGTCCGGTGATCCAGTCGGACTGCTCGGAGGTGAGGAACGCCGCCGCGCCGCCGATGTCCTGCGGTACGCCGAGCCGGCCGAGCGGGTAGGCGGCGGCCGCCTCCGCCTCCCGTCCCTCGTACAGAGCCTCGGCGAACTTGGTCTTCACCACGGCCGGAGCGATAGCGTTGACCCGGACCACCGGCGCGAACTCGTGCGCCAGCTGCAGGGTCAGATTGACCATGGCGGCCTTGCTCATGCCGTACGCGCCGATGAAGGGCGAGGCGGAGATGCCGGCGACCGATGCGATATTGACGATCGCCCCGCCGTTGTCCTTCTGCCACGCCTTCCAGGTCTGCTGGGCGAAGCCTAGCGCCGAGATCACATTGGTCTCGTAGACCTTGCGGGCGACGTTGAGGTCGAGCTCGGCCATCGGGCCGAACACCGGGTTCGTACCGGCGTTGTTGATCAAGAAGTCGACCCGGCCGAAGGCCTCCATGGTGCGGGCGACGGCCGCCGCCTGGTGCTCCTCGTCGGCAGCCTTGCCGGGGACGCCGATCGCCCGGTCGGCGCCGAGCTTCTCGACGGCCTCCTTGAGCGCGTCCGCTCCCCGGCCCGTGATGCAGACCCGGTCGCCGCGGGCGACGAGCGCCTCGGCGATCCCGTAGCCGATGCCGCGGCTCCCACCCGTGATGAGGGCGACCCTGCCGCTGTCCTGCACAGTCATGTCCTTTGCCCTTCGGGTTAGTTGAGCGGTCCGCCGGCGACGTACATGACCTGGCCGGAGACGAAGCCCGCGTCGTCGCCCGTGAAGAAGGCGATGGCGTTGGCGATGTCCGCGGGGTGGCCCACGCGCTGTACGGGGATCTGGGTGGCCGCCGCGGCCTGGAACTCCTCGAAGCCCATGCCGACCCGGGCCGCCGTCTGGGCGGTCATCTCGGTGACGATGAAGCCGGGGGCGACGGCGTTGGCGGTGATGCCGAACTTGCCGAGCTCCTTGGCGAGGGTCTTGGTGAAGCCCTGGAGACCGGCCTTCACGGCGGAGTAGTTGGCCTGGCCGCGGTTACCGAGCGCCGAGGAGGAGGACAGCGACACGATCCGGCCGAACTTGGCGTCCACCATGTGCTTCTGGACGGCCTTGGCCATCAGGAACGCCCCCTTGAGGTGCACGTTCATCACGAGGTCCCAGTCGGACTCGCTCATCTTGAAGAGCAGGTTGTCACGGAGGACACCCGCGTTGTTGACGAGGATCGTCGGGGCGCCCAGCTCGGCGGCGACCCGCGCGACGGCGGCCTCCACCTGCGCACTGTCCGACACATCGCAGCCGACTGCGAGGGCGGTGCCCCCGGCGGCGGTGATCTTCTCGACCGTGTCCTTGCAGGCCGCCTCGTCGAGGTCGAGTACGGCGACGGCGCGGCCCTCGGCCGCCAGGCGCACTGCGGTGGCGGCGCCAATGCCCCGCGCCGCTCCCGTCACGATGGCGACGCGCTGCTCGGTGGTGGACATGCTTGGTTCTCCTCGCCCTTGGATCGCGGCTCAGCGGACGTGGGACATTCCCTGACAGAAAAGTTCCCGATGACTGAGCAACCGCTTAGTACCTTCAGCAGACGAGACGCTAGAAGCCCTGGCACCCGGTGTCAACGGCCCACGGGTGCAGGGGTGCATGTCACACTCGCCGACGCCGCGCCCGGACCCTCCCGCGCGGCGCCGCCGAGTGCCGGATCAGCGCACGAGCAGGTCGAGCAGCCGTTCGACCTCGGCCGCCGGATCGGTGGTGAGGCCGCTGTGTACGGCGCCGGGCTGGACGACCGTGGAACGCGGCGCGATCAGCCAGCGGAAGCGCCGGCCCGGGTCGTCGCCCGATGCCTGACCCGCCGCGTCGCCGCCGTCGCAGACCCCTTCCACGGCGCGCAGGGCGGCCCGCACGCCGACCACATCGGCCTGCGGGTCCAGCGCCGCGAGCTTGGCCTCGTCGAGGTGCGTACGGGCCGCGACGAAGGACTTCGCACGGCAGTACACCAGCACGCCCGCGTTGAAGCACTCGCCGCGCTCCACCCGGGGGACGACCCGCAGCACGGCGTACTCGAAGACATCGCGCTGGGTCATCGGCCGCCGTCCTTGCTGCTCTGCTCGTCGCTGCTCGCGGGCTGGGGGGCGAGGCGCTCGACGAGCCAGCCCGGAGCCTGCGAGGGCTTCGTCCTGGTCGGCGCGTCCAGCGTGATCCGCTCGTGAATGCTGCCGGCGCGCGCCAGCAGCGGTGCCACATAGGCCCGGCGCAAGGCGTCCGTCGAATCGAAGCCGGGCTCGTCGACCAGCCACTCGGCGGGTACGTCGGCGACGACCTCGGTGAGCAGCTCCTCGGTGACGAGCGGGGCCAGTTCGGCAGCGGCAGCCGCGATGTCCGGGCCGAAGGGCGCGAGGACATGGTCCGACGCGTTGTAGGGCTTGGCCGCCGAGGTCTGCGCCCCCGGCCAGTTGTGGTGCCAGATCATCGTGGCGCCGTGGTCGATCAGCCAGAGATCCCCGTGCCAGACCAGCATGTTGGGATTCCGCCACGACCGGTCGACGTTGTTGATCAGCGCGTCGAACCAGATGACCTTCCCGGCCTCGGCCGGCTCCACCTCGTACGCGAGCGGATCGAAGCCCAGCGAGCCGGGAAGGTAGTCCATGCCGAGATTCAGGCCGCCGCTCGCCTTGAGCAGCTCCTGGACCTCCTGGTCGGGCTCCGCGAGCCCGATGACGGGGTCGAGCTGAATGGTCACGAGCTCCGGGACACGCAGCCCCAGCCGTCGGCCGAGCTCCCCGCAGATCACCTCCGCCACGAGGGTCTTGCGGCCCTGCCCCGCGCCGGTGAACTTCATGACATACGTTCCGGAATCGTCGGCCTCGACAATGCCGGGGAGCGAGCCGCCCTCCCGCAGGGGCGTGACGTAGCGGGTCGCGGTGACTTCTGTGAGCATTTCCCCAGGCTATCGGGCCCGCCGCCAGGTCTTATCGAGTGCTGGCGCGGGCACCAGTCCACTCCTCACCCAAAGCCTGGGATGCCACGGGGAGAATCTGGGGAGTTCGTCTCCGAACCTCGCTCCGCCGCGTCACCGGACCTTCTGAAGTCGGACTCGACGTACCGAGCGACAATCACCTGGCCAGGCGCGATGACGCGCCCCAGGACGAGGACAATCGACTGGAAGATCCACGACAGCATCTGGCCCGTCTCGCTTCGGCGAGGCTGAGGGAAGCCGGCGTCGCCACGCACAGGCCGATCGAGGTCGCGACGGGCAGCTCTGTCCACCGCCTCTGCGGCAAGCCCGGCCCACACGCCCGACCACAGGAGGTGGGAAAGCGGCACCATGGTGCGGGCCGCGATGTCACCGAAGGGCACGGGGAGGATCTGCGCTTCCTCGAAGGTCGTACTCAGGTCGAACGAGGGGCTGCAGGTGCCCCGCATCCCCAGCGTGTGCCCGTCCTGCGTGGTGCTCACCCCGGCCCTGCTGGTGCGAAAGTCGCCGCCCACACCGGACTCACTGGTCACCGAGGCAATCAGCCACTGCTCATCGACCGTCCGGGCGAGCAGCGGCGCTCCGGGTGATGGCGCACGAGGCAGGCCAGTTGAACCTGGTGCATCGCCCACACCATGGCCGAGGCGCCGCAGCCGGCTGCGAGACTGCCGGCGATCTCGACAAGGTCCCGCGTGGCCAGGCCGAGACCGCCCAGGTGCGCGGGGGCGGCCGCGTTGAGGAGCCCACCGACTCGCAACGCGGCCACCGCTTCGGCGGGAAAGCGCGCCTGCCTGTCCACGTCTGCCGCGGTTTCCGCAACGCGGAATGAACCGCAGCAGCTTGGCCACACCGAGCGCGCCGAGCACGACCTGGAAGACACCGGCCGGAACTCGAAGCGGACGAACGCGAGGCGCTGATGGGTCGCGTACGGGCGTACGAGCAGGCCGCCACCGAGCAGGTCGACAAGCTCCGCGTCCAGCTGTCCCGCGCCGAGGACTTCGCCGCCACGCTCCGGGCCTGCCTGGAGCAGGGCACACCGGCCACCACCGCCGAAACGCCCTGATCCACCACCCGGACGAAACTCCCCCGGTTCTTGAACTCCCCCGCGTCCTGAACACTGCGGCGTTCGCTTCCGTATGCATGATCGACGTCATGGATCCGATGAAGGGAAAGCCGGCATGAGCGCATCGCAGGAGCGTCAGGTCCGCCTCGGGCGCCGCACCGTCGTCACCGCGGTCGGTGTGGCAGGGGTGGCCGCCGCACTCACCGCGTGCGGAACCGAGAAGGCCGGAGCGGGCGGGGAGGGGGGCGGGGCGAACACGGGCGGCGAAATCCTCGGGAAGACCGCCGACATCCCCGAGGGCGGAGGAGTGGTCTTCGCCGACCAGGGTGTCGTGGTGACGCAGCCGAAGGCCGGTGAGTTCAAGGCGTTCTCGTCGAAGTGCACGCACCAGGGCTGCTCGGTGAAGGGCATCTCGGACGGCGTCATCAACTGCCCCTGCCACGGGAGCACCTTCGACGCGGAGACCGGCACTGTGACCGGCGGACCCGCGACCCAGCCGCTGCCCGCCAAGGCCATCAGGGTCGAGGACGGGTCGATCAGCCTGGTGTGACCGCCCCCTGCCGCCCCGGCCGCCTCCAGCAGGCCAGCGCCTCGTCGGTGGTGGTGATCGTCGCGACGAGCGCGAGCGTGTTGCGGATCATCGCGGGGGTGTACTCGGCGGGCACCCCCGCGATGGCGTCGGCCGGCACCACCGCCGTATAGCCGAGGTTCACCGCGTCGAAGACGGCGTTCGGGATCGCCACATTGGCCGAGACCCCGGTGACGACCAGCGTCCGGCAGCCCAGATTGCGCAGCAGCGCGTCCACATCCGTCCCGGCCAGCGGGGACAGACCGTGCAGCCGCCGTACGACGAAGTCCTCGTCCGCCACCTCGATGGGCGCGGCGACGCGTACCGCCGTACTGCCGGTGTGCTGCTGGACGGGCAGCCGGGATGCGGCCCGGAAGAGACGGGCGTTAAGACTGGCGCCGCGCCCGTCCGGGCGTCGCTCGGCGACGGCGTGCACGACCTGGACCCCCGACTCGTGCGCCCCGGCGACGAGTCGCGCGATCCGGGTGAGCACGCCGGAGGACCGGGCCTCCTTGGCGAGTTCAGGCAGCGCGCTGTCGTGGCCCACGACGCCCTGCTGGCATTCGACGGTCAACAGGACGGTGGTCGCCGGATCGAGCTGCTCGGCGAGCTGCTCCTTCGACTGTTTCGAGGGCACTGCGTCCCCTTTCGTACGTGTCGGCCGGGCGCGCGACGCTAGCGCCCATTGCGTGACGAAGGAAGAGGCTCCATGCTTCCTGACACCTAGTCAGAACTCAGTCGGATCACTGGCCCAGCAGGAAGGAACGCCCCATGACCGCCACTCAGCGGCGAGGCCGCCGGATCATGATGACCCCCGGCGAACGGGATTCCTACCTCGCCGAACAGCGCACGTGCCGCGTGGCCACCGTCTCCGAGGACGGCCGTCCGCACATCGGAGCCCTGTGGTTCGTCTGGGACGGCACCTCGCTCTGGCTGTACTCGATCACCCGGAGTCTGCGGTGGTCCCAGCTGCGCCAGGACCCCCGGATCGCCGTGGTCGTCGACGACGGAGTGGAGTACGGCGAGCTGCGCGGCGTGGAACTCTCCGGTACGGCCGTCGCTGTGGGCGAGGCGCCCCGTACCGGCGAGACCTTCGCCGAACTGGACGTACCGGAGCGGCTGTTCGCGTCGAAGTACTTCGGCCTGGAGGACATGCCGCACGACGGCCGGCACGCCTGGCTCCGCCTCACGCCGGATGCCGTCACCTCCTGGGACTTCCGGAAACTGGCGGGCCTTTCGTAGCACCCGCCCGTCAGCGCGCCCGGGGCGGTGCGATCAGGGTGCGTCCAGCGTCCGGCCCGCCGCGCGCAGCGCCTCGACCGCCGCCCTGATCGAAGGCCGCCGGTCCGCGTCGGTCCGCCACACCGCATGGATATGGCGCCGCATCTTCTGCCGTACGGGCACCAGCCGCACACCGTCCGGTACCGGTCCGCGCCCGAGCCGGGGGGCCACGCACACCCCGAACCCGGCTGCGATCAGCGCGAGTTGGGTGTGGTGCTCACCCGCCAGATGCGCGATACGGGGCTCGATCCCCTTGGAGCGCAGGGTGAACATCAGCCACTCGTAACAGAATTCGCCCTCGGGCCAGGACACCCATTCGTCGTCGGCGAAGTCCTCCAGATCGACTTCGGTACGGTCCGCGAGCGGATGACCGGCCGGCATGGCGATGTCCGGTGCGTCGTCGAGGAGTTCGGCCTTGGCGAGTCCGCCGGGCACCGGCAGACGCTTGTTGCTCCAGTCGAGCACCACCGCGAGGTCGCTGTCGCCGCGGAGCACCGCGCGAATACCGTCCTCGGGCTCCAGTTCCGTTGTACGGACCTTCAGTTCGGGGTGGTCCGCACGCAGCGCCGTGAGCGCCGCGGGGAAGAGGCCGCGGGCAGCGGTCGGGAAGGCCGCGAGCCGGACCTCGCCCACCACCCGGCCGCGCTGCGCCTCGATGTCGGACTGCGCGAGCGCCACCTGGGAGAGAATCCGGGCCGCGTGATCGGCGAGCAGCCGTCCGGCGTCAGTGAGGCGGACCCCGCGGCCGTTCTTGGCGAGCAGTTGTTGTCCGACTTCCCGTTCCAGCTTGGCCATCTGCTGCGAGACCGCCGAGGTCGTGACGTGCAGCCCGTCGGCGGCCCCGCTCACCGAGCCGTGCCGGGCGAGGGCGTCCAGCGTCCGCAGCCGCTCCAGATTCAACATGTAAGAAATGCTACGCGAACGTCACCAGAAAGTCTCACTTGTCCTACGTGGTCTTGCTGGTCATCCTTGAGCTCATGAGCGCCCCTTCCGCCCCGCGAGCAGTTCCGGGAACCCCGTCCTCCGTCGACCCGCCTCCCCCGCCGGCCCTTGCCGCCGCAGCCGCCGCCCCCGGCCACCGGTCGGTCGACTGGCGCATCCGCTTCGCCGCTCTCGCACTCATCTGGGGCTTCAGCTTCCTGCTGATCAAGGTGGGCACCGACGGGTACGCCCCGCTCCAGGTCTCCTTCGGCCGCCTGCTCTCGGGGGCGGCGGTGCTCGCCGTCGCCATGGTGGTGCGCCGTGAGCGGCTGCCGCGCTCGGCGAAGACCTGGGGCCATCTGTTCGTCGCCGCGCTGTTCCTCAACGTGCTTCCGTTCTCGCTGTTCGCCTACGCGGAACTGACCATCCCGTCGACGCTGGCGGGCATCTGCAACGCCACCTCGCCGCTGTGGGGCATGGCGCTCTCCCTCGTCGCGCTCTCCGAGGACCGGCCGACCCGCCGCCGCGTCGCCGGCCTCGGACTCGGCTTCATCGGTGTACTGACGGTGCTCGGCGCCTGGCAGGGATTCTCCGGCCTGGACTTCGCCGGTACGGCGATGGCACTGCTCGCCTCCCTCTGCTACCCGATCG
Organism: Streptomyces sp. NPDC057136; assembly: GCF_042670885.1. Lineage (NCBI taxonomy): Bacteria > Bacillati > Actinomycetota > Actinomycetes > Kitasatosporales > Streptomycetaceae > Streptomyces > Streptomyces sp. NPDC057136. Next base: position 13,481 of record NZ_JBHUUV010000007.1, on the reverse strand, counting down.
GCTGGATCTACGTACGCCGGACCCTGACGGGCAGCGATTCGTCCGCCCTCGCACTGACCGGCAGCCAGCTCCTCGTCGGAACCGCCCAACTCGCCCTGGTGACACCCTTCTTCACCGCCGCCCCGGACGGGTTCCCGCTGCTGCCGACTCTCTCGGTCCTGGCCCTGGGGGCGATCGGAACGGGCTTCGCCATGCTGGTCCAGTACGGACTGGTCCAGGAGATCGGGCCGACGACCGCACAGATGGTGACGTACTTCGTCCCGGTCATCGCCACCGCCGCCGGAGTGGCCCTGCTCGGCGAGCAGCTCAGCTGGAACACTCCGGTCGGCGCCCTGATCGTCATCGCCGGGGCCGCCCTGACCCAGAGCCGCGCCCGCTCCTCCGCCGGAACGCCGCCCCGGCAAACGCCCGGGAAAACGCCCCGGAAGACGCTGCAGGAGCCACAGGACGGGCGCACCGCCCCGGGACGACGGCTCAGCCGAAGCTGATCGGCCGCGCCGGGCCCGCCGCTGCGGCGACCGCGTCCGCCAGCGGTTCGATGTCGGCGGCGGCCAGCCCCGACACGGTGACCCGCACCCCTTGGGGAGCGGACATCCGGAAGCGTGCGCCCGGCGCCACCGCCCAGCCGGCGTGCAGCAGCCGGGTCACGGCCCCGGTCTCGTCACTGACGGGCACCCACACGTTCATCCCGCTCCGGCCGTGCGCCGGGACGCCTCGGTCCGCCAGCGCCCGGACGAGCGCGTCCCGTCGCTCCGCGTACGCCCGGGCGACAGCCGCCGTGTCGACGGCTTTCGAGGTCCACAGGTGCACCACGGCCTGTTGCAGCAGTCTGCTGACCCAGCCGGGTCCCAGCTGCTGCCGTCCCTCCACCCGATCGACCGTGACCGCGTCACCGGTCAGCACGGCGAGCCGCAGATCAGGACCGTAGGCCTTCGCGACGGACCGCACGAACGCCCAGCGGTCCGTGATCCCGGTGAGCGGATGCAGCGGCAGATCGACGATCGCGTGCCCGTGGTCGTCCTCGATCAGCAGGACGCCGGGGTGGTCGGCGAGCACCGCCCGCAATTCGCGCGCCCGGCCGGCGCTCACCGCGGCGCCCGTGGGGTTCTGCGCCCGGTCGGTGACCACCAACGCCCGCGCACCTTCCCGCAACGCCTGCTCCACATCGGCGGTCCGCGGCCCTTCGTCGTCCACTCCGACCGGCACGGCGTGCAGTCCCAGAGCCGGTACGAGATCGAGCAGGCTTCCCCAGCCGGGGTCCTCGACGGCGACGGCGTCGCCCGGCTTCAGATGCGCCGACAGCACCCGCTCGATCGCATCCAGCGAACCGGACGTCACGACCACAGGTCCCGGGGACACCCCGTCTGCGTCCATCGCGGCACGCGCGAGCGCGGCGAGTTCCGCGAGCACCGGCGCATCCCCGTACATGCCCGGCCCCGCCGCATTCGCGCGCGCAGCCGAGGCGAGCGCCTCGCCGAGATCGGGCAGCAGGTCGGGGTCCGGATTACCCTCCCCCAAGTCCCGTACGCCGGGCGGCGCTTCGACGCGCAGCGAGCCCCGCGCGGTACTCGCCGGGCGTGGCCGGACCCGGCTCCCCCGGCGCCCGGCCGTCTCAATCACCCCTCGCTCGCGGAGTGTTCGGTAGGCGGCCGCCACCGTATTCGGATTGACCTCCAAGCGGGTCGCCAACTCCCGCATAGGAGGAAGGACTTGGCCGGGCGCGAGGTCACCCGACCCGACCGCCCGCTCCACACTCGCGGCAATCTCGGATGCACGCCGCCCACTGATCGGATAGTCTCCTAGCACAAACAACATTATGCACTAGTGCAATGGAGTATGCAATGTCGGACACCGCCGTGCCGGACACCCTCACGCCCGACAGCACGGGCCCGCGCGTCGCTGCCCTCTACGAGCCGACGGACAGGACGGTCCCGAGCAGGGGCCGTGAACGCGCCACCTACGACCGCGAGCTGGTCCATTCCGTTCTCGACGCGGCCTACCTCTGCCACCTCGGCTTCGTACGGGACGGAGCCCCGGTCGTCCTGCCGACGCTGTTCGGCCGGGTGGGCGAGGCGCTCTATGTGCACGGCTCGACGGGCTCCCGGCCCCTGCTGGCCGCCGGCAAGGCGGACCCGGGCCTCGCGGTCTGCCTCACGGTCACACATGTCGACGGTCTGGTGCTGGCCCGCTCCGCCTTCCACCACTCGATGAACTACCGCTCGGTGGTCGTCCACGGCACAGCCCGTACCGTCACCGACCCCGAGGAGCGCCGGATCGCGCTCGACGCCATCGTCGACCAGGTCGTTCCCGGCCGTTCCCAGGACTCGCGGCCCGCGGACGCGAAGGAACTCGCCGCAACCGCGGTGATCCGCCTGGACCTCGACGAGGTCTCCGCCAAGGTCCGCACCGGCGGTCCGAACGACGATCCCGAGGACCTCTCACTCCCCTACTGGGCCGGCGTCGTCCCGCTCACCAGCGGATACGCGGCCCCGGTCCCCGCCGACGATCTGGACCCGGCGATCGCGGTGCCGGATTATCTGACGTCCCTCTGAAAGGCCCCTCTGCGACGGACCCGCCACAGGGGAGCGGGTCCGTCGCAGAGAAACGCGTCAGACGAGCACGGCCTCCCGGCGCGCGAGGGCCGCTCCACGCGCCTCGGCGAGGGCGAGGCCGGCCACCGCGACGAGCAGCAGCAGCGTGCCGACGACGGTGGCGGCCGTGAGCTGTTCACGCAGCACGGTCACGGCGATCACGGCCGCGCTCACCGGCTCCAGAAGCATGATCACGGACACGGTCGCGGACCGTACGGCCGCCGCCCCCGCGAAGTACAGCGCATAGGCGAGCGCCGTCGGCACGGCGGCCACGTACACCAGCAGCCACACCACATGGGCGGTATCGGCGGTGTGCGGTACGAGCCCCTCCGCGGCCGCCATGGGCAACAGCCCCACAGCGCCGATTCCGAAGGCCCAGGCGCTGGTGGCCAGCGCGTCGCCGCCCCGGCCGTCACGCCCCAGCCACCGGGTCAGCAGCGTGATGGCCGCGTACCCCGAGGCGGAGAGCAGGGCGAGGGCGATACCGAGCGGCTCGACCTCGGCCCCGTCGCCCCCGAGCACCAGGACGACGAGACCGGTGAGCGCACCCGCCACGGCCGCCACCCCGCCGCTGCCGAGCCGTTCCCCCATGGTCAGCCGTGCGCCCACGGCGATGAGGACAGGCCCGGCACCGAGCGTGACCACCGTCCCGACGGCAAGACCGGTCACCTCCACAGCCGCGAAGTACGCGCTCTGGAACATGGTGAGACCGATGCCGGTGCCCAGGATGCGCAGCAGCCGGCGACGGCGGGACTCATCAGGCTTCGACGCGCGCCGCCCGGGCCTCAGCGCGAGCGCTCCCGCCAGCAGGACGAGGCCGCCGACGCAGCGCCAGAACGACAGGGCGAGCGGGCCGAGATCGCTGGCCCGGAAGATCAGGGAGGCTGCGGCCCCCGCTGTCCCCCAGGCGACTCCGGCAACGATCAGATAGACGATGCTCCGGCCGATGGGCAGGCCGGACGTGAGGTGGGACACGTGCTTCTCCAAACAGACAACGGGAAGGTGGTCGCTCGGCTCCGCACGCGGGCAGCGACGAACCGCTCGGGGACTGCCCGAGCCCGGTCTTCGTCTGGAGGTGCCGCCCGCGCTAGACGGCAGGCGGCGGAAGCACAGTGAGATGCATGATCGTCACACTACGGGGAGGCCCGCCGGGCGGACAACTCCCCCTGGGAATCCTCAGCACCCTGCTCCGCAGCGTCGGCGCCGGGCCCGGAAGCCACCGGCCCCGACGGCGCCTTCGGCGCGGAGGACTGAGCGATGAACGCACCGATCAGCACCATGGTGCCGCCGATGAGCTGGGGCGCGGAAAGGTGCTCGCCGAGCAGTACCCAGGCGAGTACGGTCGCGATGACCGCCTCCAGGCAGGCGACCACGCCCGCCACCTGCGGGGAGAGCAGCCGCACCGAGATGACCCCGGTGACGTAGGCGACGACGGTCGCGAGCAGCACGATCCAGACGAGCAGCAGCCAGGCGGGGACGCCGGTTCCGTTCATGTCCGCGCTGCCGCCGAGAATCGACCAGTCCATGCCCCAGGGCCGGGCGACCACGGTGAGGACCGCGGCGCCGATGAGCAGTCCGTACGCGATCACGCCGACCGGGTGCGGAGGTTCGGCGTGCTTTCCGGAGCCGCCTTCGCTGTCCTGGCCGCCCTGGTCGGAGAGGACGAAGTAGCCGACCTGACAGCAGGCGGCGCCGAGCGCGAGGAGCAGGCCGATGGCGTCGAAACTCAGCCCCGCCCAGACCTCGACGACGCAGGCGAGACCGCCGACCGCCAGGACCACACCTACGGCCGCGGCCCGAGTGACCGGCCGGCGCTGCACGAACCGGACCCAGCCGAGCACGAGCGCGGGCGCCAGATACTCGACGAGAAGGGCGACACCGACGGGGATACGGGAGATGGCGGCGAAGTAGCACGCCTGCACGCCCGCGACGGCGAGCAGTCCGAAACCGGCCAGCAGTGCGGGCCGCTCACGGACCAGATTCCGGTGGCGCCAGGCGACCGGCAACATGAAGAGCGCGGCACCCGCCACCCGTAGCCACACCACATGCAGGGGGTCGAGCCCCGCCTCGATCAGCGGCTTGGCCGCCACTCCCGAACCACCGAATGCGAACGCCGAGACCAGGGCTAGTCCCAGGCCGGCGCTTCTCCCCTGAGACGCGTACATCGGCACATCATGACAGGTGCCAACAGCACCGTCACCTCTGTCACCCCTGTCATGCCCGGCCGGACGCCTCCGCTATGCGGTCAGCCGTACGGTCCGCCAGCCACACGGCGTCCACGCCCGCCCTGTCGAGCACTTCCACCGCCCGGCACTCGGGGTCCGCGGCGAGGGCGGCGAGCAGATCCAGACCGCCGGCACGGCTCTCCCCACGCCGCTCGGCACGCGCCCTGGCCTCTGCCATGGCGGCCACGGCGGAGGGCGACCAGCCGTCCACCGCGGGCTCACGTACCTGCCGGACCGCGCCCGAGTCCTCGACCGCCCCCTGCCAGCGGAGCCCGTAGCCGATGCTGCGCTGCACGAGATAGCCGAGCACCCTCGCGAGTTGCGGACCGCCTGCGAAGGCCGCACGGACCTCGGGGTCCGACTCGATGAGCGAGTGCAGCAAGTGGGCGGTGTCGATGTGACGGTCACCGTCACGCAGGGCCCGTCTGCGCGCACCGGTCACGACCGAGGTCAGTTCCAGAGTGAAGCTGGCGTCGAGCTCGGCACGGGTCGGTGCGGGCTGTTCGGGAATCCGCGGCGTCCGGTTTTGCACACCTCTCACCCCATCAGTCCCGTGGCCGGAAGGCATCCCCGGAGGGGCCCATTTACACATCCCACCCAAGTTGGGCACACGAGAGCGGTTCCTCATCCTTCCGGATGAGATCTGGCGGCCGCACGGTACCGATCAGGAGAAACGGCGCGCGCCGCCTTGCCTCGCACTCCCGGAGCAACCGACAGCCACGCTGCGTACGTCCCTCAGGCCACAGTCTGATGACGAGGCCGGAGGAGGCGGGCGACATGTTCTGGATGGTCGCCCTGCCGGCGGTCGACGGACAGCAGTACGTCTACCGGGTCCACGCCCCGGACGACGCACCGGCCGCCGATCTCTTCTGGGCGGCGTTCCACTGCCACGACGAGGGCCCGCACCCGCGCGCCTCGGACTGGTTCGATTCCGCCGTCATCTGGTCGAGCCGCCAGACCCAACAGATCTGACGGGTCATCAGTATTGAATGTTGCCGCCGCTGCCACTACGTTCCGCGACACCGTAACCCGACGAGCAAGGGGTGGTCGCATGGCCGAAGTCAGCGCGGAGGCACGCATCGAAGCACCGGCCGAGAAGGTCTGGGCGCAGCTGACGGACTTCTCGGCGTACGGCGAGTGGAACGCCACCCACACCAGCTTCCCCAAGGGCGGGCCGGACTCCCTCGAGCTCGCGGCCACCTACGAGGAGAACATGAAACTGATGGGCTTCCCGGCCGAGGTGACCTGGACGGTTTCGGAGCTGGAGACCGGGCGGCTGCTGACGACCACTGGCAAAGGTCCGATGGGCGTCAACCTGACCATGCGCTACGCACTGACCCCCGAAGGGGACGCCACCACCGTGCGGATCGACGGGGAGTTCACCGGCGCCGCGGTCTCCCTCATGGCGGGCAAGCTGAAGGATTCGGCCACCTCCGCCCTGCACGAATCCCTGCGCAAACTGGGCGGCCTGGTCACCATCTGACCGCCGCCCCACGATCGACCTCAGAATCCCGGAAGGGCCCCGCGGCTACCGGCCGCGGGGCCCTTCACAGTCGACTCCCGCACGACGGGGTCAGCCCTCGTCGGCCAGAATCAGATAGAGCTTCTTACGGGCATCGTTGATGACGGCGAGCGCCTTCTGCCGCTGCTCGGCGGAGCCGGTCTTCCAGACCTGGCCGTACGCCTCCATCAGGCCGAAGCCGGCCTGCCGGATCTCGTTGACGCTCTCCCAGTCGACACCGCGCCCAGCCTCTTCCCACGGGGCGTCGGGGCCGGACTCGGCCTCGGTGCGCCCGGCGTCGGTAAGCGTGAACAGCTTCTTGCCACCCTCGCTCTCACTGACGATCAGACCCTCGTCCTCCAGCAGCTGAAGGGTCGGATAGACGGAACCCGGACTGGGCCGCCAGGCCCCGCCGCTCCGCTCGCCGATCTCCTGGATCATCTCGTAACCGTGCATCGACCGGTCCTTGAGCAGCGTGAGGATCGAGGCACGCACATCACCGCGCCGCGCCCTCCCCCTGCCGCCACCCCGACCACGCCCGCCACCGAAGGGCCCACCACCGAAGGGCGGACCGAACGGGCCGAACGCCGCCCGCCTCCCCTCGAAGTCGCCCTGACCGCGATGACCGGGCCCGCAGTGCCCATGTCCGTGCTCATTGCCGTGTCCATGTGAACGCATCGCTACGCTCCTTCCATCGTTGATCTGTCGCGATGCTTCAACGATATATCGGTACGTGTGGCTTGGCAATCCCCTTCTCCCTGGATGCCCTGTTCTCCGGCTACCCGGCCCGGCGGTCCTTCCGGTCCAGTTGCCGCGGATTGGCCTTGGCCTGCGGCCTTGCGACGGGCCTACGGTCGCGCCATGAGGATTCGCATCGTCGACGCGTTCACCGACCGTCCCTTCGCCGGCAACCCCGCCGGGGTCCTGCTCCTGGACTCCGGTGGCTTCCCCGACGACGCCTGGCTCCAGCAGGTCGCCGCCGAGGTCAACCTCGCCGAGACCGCGTTCGCCCACCCGCTGCCGCCGGACGGAGAGGCCGACTGGGCGCTGCGCTGGTTCACCCCGGCCGCCGAGGTCGACATATGCGGGCATGCCACACTCGCCACCGCCCACGTCCTGCACACCACGGGTGCCGCGAGCGGAACGGTGCGCTTCGTGGCGCGCTGCGGAATTCTCACGGCCACCGCCCACCAGGACGGCACGCTGACCCTCGACTTCCCGACCGCCCCACTGACGCCCGCCACTGCCCCGCCCGGCCTGACGGAGGCCCTCGGCGCCGAACCCGTCACCGTCCTCGACACCGGGGAGCACGTCGGCGATCTGCTGATCGAGCTCGCGGACGAGGCAGCCGTACGCGCGCTGACGCCGGACCTCCCCGGACTCGTCGCCTGCTCGCGGCGCGGGATCATCGCCACCGCTGCGGCCGAGGACCCCTCACGCGGCTACGACTTCGTCTCGCGCGGCTTCTTCCCCCGGATCGGGATCGACGAGGACCCGGTGACCGGCAGCGCGCACACCGCCCTCGCCCCGTTCTGGTCGGCACGCCTGGGCCGGGACGAGCTCACCGGTCTCCAGTGCTCGGCCCGGACCGGCCTCGTCCGCACGACCCTGCGCGGCGACCGCACCCTGCTGACCGGCACCGCCGTCACCGTCATCGACGGCGAACTGCTCACCGCGCCCTGACACCCCGAAGGGGCGTACGAAGACTCCGTACGCCCCTTCGCCGGCGAACCGCTCACGGCGTGGGCAGCCAGCCCACCTTCCCGGCGAGCAGCGCGTACCCCACGAATGCGCCGATATCGAGCAGCGCATGCGCGACGACCAGCGGTCCGACGCGCCCCCAGCGCCGGTACAGCAACACGAAGACGACGCCCATCACCAGGTTCCCGATGAAGCCGCCGATGCCCTGGTACAGGTGGTACGAGCCGCGCAGCACCGAACTCGCCACCAGGGCGGCCATCGGCGTCCAGCCCAACTGCCCCAGCCTGCGCAGCAGATAGCCGACGACGATCACCTCCTCCAGCACGGAGTTCTGGAGCGCGGAGAGAATCAGTACGGGGAACTTCCACCACACGTCCGGCAGCGACTCCGGCACCACCGTCAGATTGAATCCGGTGGCCCGTGCCGCCAGATAGAAGGCGAGCCCGACGCTGCCGATGCCCGCGGCGATCAGAGTGCCGCGGCCGAGGTCGGACCCGGGCCTCGTCCGGTCGAACCCGATCGCCCGCAGGTTCGCCCCCTCCCTGATCAGCAGATGCGCCACCAGGGCGACGGGCACCAGTGCCGTGGTGATACCGAACAGTTGCCAGGCGAGATCCAGCCATGGCCGCCCCGGCGCGTACGAACCGTTCAGCGTGGCCGCCTGGTCCTTCAGTCCCCCCGGCTTCGTCAGCGATCCGACAAAACTGATGAGGGCAGAAAGCCCGCTGGCGCCGAGCGAGAGAGCCAGAACAAGCACCGTCTCGGACCGCAGGATCCGTCGCGGAACGCCCACTTGGGGGTAAATATCAGCCACACGCCCCGCCTCCACCTGTACACCTGCCCTTAGTTGTGCATTCACGTCTCATCCTGCCCACCGCCCCGCTAGGGTCTCGAATACAGGTACGAAGATCATGCGCGACCGGCCGGGGGACGACCACCATTGGTGATGGTGTGGTCCCCCTTTTCCTTGTTCATCATCAAGGAGGGGCACCATCGACATGGGACGTCACAGCTTGCCCGACGACTACGCGACGGAGGGCTCCGGGGACGCCCCTCCCCCGCGCCGCCGCACCGTCGCCATCGCCACCATGCTCGTGCTCGCGGTGGCTGCGGGAACGGCGGTCGCCGCACAGGGCGGTCTGCTGTCGTTCTCCGAGTCCTGCGAGGACTCGGCGGTACGGGTGACCATGGCCGCCTCCCCCGACATCGCCCCCGCCGCGCGTGCCGTCGCCGACCAGGCGCGCAAGGACGAGGTGAGATCGGACGGCCACTGCCTGTACGTCGAGGTGGTGGCCCGCGACTCCTACAAGGTCGCGGACGCGCTGGCCAGAGGAGACAAGGCCCCCGATTACGAGATCTGGCTGCCCGACTCGGACCTCTGGCTGGACCGGGCCATGGGGAACGGCGACGGCACCCCCGTCGCCCCGGGCGACTCCGTGGCCTCCTCCCCCGTCACCCTCGCCATGGTGCCCTCCGCGTCCAGGTCCCTCGGCTGGCCCAGGAAGACGTACTCCTGGGCCGAGTTGATCGCCGCAGCCATGCAGTCGGACAAGGTGCGTCTCGGCGCCGCGGACCCCGCGCGCAGCGCCACCGGCCTGCTGGCGCTCGCGAGCATCGGGGCGTCGTCCGGCAAGCAGGGCGGCGACAGCGACACCCGGGTCGCCGAGACCGCGAAGGTCCTGGCGCAACGGATGTCGGACGGTGACACCCAGGTGCTGGAAACGCTGGCCCTCGACAGCTCGGGGGCCGAAGCGGGCAACCCCAGGCGCAACCAGGCGGTGCTGCTCTCGGAGCAGGCGGCCTTCGCGCACAACGCGGACTCGGCCGGCGGCGGAAAGCTCGACCTCTTCTATCCGAAGGACGGCACCCCGCTGCTCAACTATCCGTACACCCTGGTCAACGAACCGGAACTGACCACCGACGAGAGCCGGGCGGCCCTGCGGTTCATGACCCTGCTCAAGAGCGAGGGCTCCCAACGCATGCTGGCGCAGCGGGGATTCCGTACCGCCGACGGCACTGCCGGTACGTCGGTCGTCGCTTCGGCGGGCGGCAGGAAGCCCCAGCCCTACGCCACCTCGGCCGCCGCTCCTCCGTCGGCGGCGGCGCTCCAGGAGACGCTCGGCATGTGGACGATCACCGTGCAGAGCGCGCGGCTCACCACGGTCGTCGACGCATCCGGTTCCATGGCCACGCTCGTACCGGGCCGCGGCCAGTCACGGATGGACGTCACGAAGGCGTCCCTGATCCAGGCGCTCACCCAGTTCACGCCCAACGACGAGATCGGGCTGTGGGAGTTCGCGACCACGCTCGACGGCGCCAAGGACTACCGCAAGCTGATGCCGACGCACCGGCTGGGTGACCCGGGGAAGGGCGGTGGCACCCACCGGGAGGAGCTCGCCGCCGCCTTCGCCGCGCTCCAGCCCGTACCGAACGGTGCGACGGGCCTGTACGACACGACGCTGGCCTCGTACAAGGAGGCGCTGTCGACGTATGTGAAGGGCAAGTTCAACGCCCTGGTGATCCTGACGGACGGCTCCAACCAGGACCTCCGCAGCATCTCCCGCAGCGCGCTGATCGCCCAGCTCGAAAAGCTCGCGGACCCGCAGCGCCCCGTTCCGATCATCGCGATCGCCGTCGGTCCTGACGCCGATCGCGAGGAGGTGGCCGAGATAGCCGAGGTGACCGGGGGCGGGGGCTATCAGGTCACCGACCCGGCCGAGATCCAGGCCGTGATCCTTCAGGCGATCATGACGGCCGGACAGAGCGGCCACGCGGCGGGCGAGTAGCCCGCGGCGGGCGGCCGCCCTGCCGTGATTCCTTCCGCACCCGGACGCCCTCGTCGCTCAGGGCGCGGGGAAGCCAACCGGCCAGGTGTGCACGGGCTCGCCCGCCTGCATCAGATCGCCGTAGCGGCGGGTGGTGGCGGCCAGCGCCGCATCCCGTCCAAGTCCCGCCTCCAGGGCCCGGTGGTATGTATCGACCTGCCAGGAGGCTCCGTTCATCCGCCGCTTGCACCGTTCCTCGATGACACCGAGGTAGAGGTCGCGGTCCGCGGGTTCGATGTTCCAGGCATCGAGCCCGGCGGCGGCCAGGGGCAGCAGTTCGTCGCGCACGAGTTCGACCACCGGCACCTTGGTGACGCCGCCCGAGCGGCCGGGCCGCGGCCAGAGCAGCTCGGCGTCGATGCCGTAGCGGCAGGCGGTGTCGAAGTTCTCGGCGGCGGCGGCGAACGGCAGCCTGGCCCATACCGGCCGCGGTTCCTCGGCCAGCGCGCGCACGAGACCGTAGTAGAAGGCAGCGTTGGCGATGACGTCGGTCACGGTGGGGCCGGCCGGCAGGACCCGGTTCTCGACCCGCAGATGCGGAACACCGCCGGCCAGGCCGTAGACCGGCCGGTTCCAGCGGTAGACCGTCCCGTTGTGCAGGACGAGTTCCGCGAGGTGCGGCACTCCGCCCTCGTCGAGCACGCGCAGCGGGTCCTCGTCGTCGCAGATGGGCAGCAACGGAGGGAAGTAGCGCAAATTCTCCTCGAAGAGCTCGTACGCGGAGCTGATCCAGCGCTCGCCGAACCAGGTCCTCGGCCGCACCCCCTGATTGCGGAATTCCGGCGGCCGGACGTCTGTGGCCTGCTGGAACAGGGGCGGACGGGACTCCCGCCACAGTTCCTTGCCGAAGAGGAAGGGGGCGTTGGCCCCGAGTGCGACCTGGACGGGGGCGATGGCCTGCGCCGCGTTCCACACGTCGGCGAAGCGGGCCGGTGTCACCTGGAGATGCAGCTGGACCGAGGTGCACGCCGATTCGGGAGCGATGGACGGGGAGGTGAACACAAGTCGCTCGACCCCCTCGATATCGAGGGCGAAATCCTCGCCGCGAGCTGCCGCCATTTGGTCGTTGAGCAGCGTATAGCGGTCCACCTGCGAAAGATTCGCCGAGACCACGTCCTCCCGGCCCAGGGTCGGCAGGATTCCGATCATCATGATCCCCGCGTCGACCTCGGCAGCCTTCCTGTGGGCATAGGCGAGCCCGGTTCTCAGCTCCTCGGCGAGCTGATCGAAAACGCGGCCGCTCAGACGGTGCGGAACGATGTTTACTTCGAGATTGAACATCCCGAGTTCGGTCTGGAAATCCCTGCTCGCGATGCGCTGGAGCACCTCGGCATTCATCATCCGCGGCATACCGTCCGCACCTGCGAGATTCAGCTCTATCTCCAGGCCCATGAGATTCCTGGGACGCTCGAACCTCCTCTCGGCCAGCAGTCTCCCCAGCCCCTCCAGGCACTGGTTGAGCTTGTCGCGGTACGCCTGCCGATCGGACAGGTCAAAGGCGCCCGCCATGACCTTCTCGCCCATCGCAGCGTCCTTCCTCGATTGACCGGCCCGCGGCCCAGGCCGTTCGTATCAGGATCGATAATGCCCAGACGAGGTGATCGATAACGCCCCCGTCGACCCCGGGTACCCGATAGTCTGATGACGGAAGCCGGGGGCACATTCCCTCAGCATGAGTCAGGTGCACATTCTGCTGCCGGACGCGTGGCGAAAGCGCCGACGAGTTTCAGCCTACCGCCGTATCGGGTAAACCCCTGGCGGAGGAAGTCCGGGCAGGCCGAATCGCCAGAAACTCCGCATTCCGAAGTCCTGATACCACCTTGCGGACCATATGGGAAACGGCTAGCGGAAACACCGGGCGAACGCGTGTCGTATAAACTCCGCGAACGAGGCAGAGAGTTGACGCACAGGCCCCGTTACCGGCCGTCCTCTGGCCCCGGCACGCCGACAGCGCCGTCTGCACCCCGCCCACGCATCACCGTGTCTCCGAAGTGAGAGGCGACTCACCATGCCGCTGCACGTATCCCAGGCTCCCGCGCCCGCATTGCGCAGCGTTCTCACGGCACTCGGTTCTCCTACCGCAGTCCGCGAGGCCCGCACGCCCGCTCTCCGGTCCGTCCAGGGACCGCTGAGCCCCGAACTCCCGCTCCCCGTCCATGTGCTGAACCGGATCACCCCGGACGAGTCAGTACCCCGCACCCGCCTCGCCGGCTGGCGCTTCATGATCCGCAACGGGGACCACGCCATCGCTGCCGCGGACACCATGCTGACTCCCGACGGCTGGGCCTTCTCGCACTTCTTCGAGGGTCCGTACATCGCCTCGACCGAGCTGGCCGTGCGACAGGCCGAAGCGGCGCCGGCCGCGTACCAGCCGCGCCTGCTGTCCATCCCCGGTCTCTACATGCTCACGCTGTGGCTGCACGGCGACATCGAAGCCGACCCCTCCGGCGGCACACTCGCCCCGACCGACGTGCTCGTACCCCTGGCGCCCGCACCTCCGGGCATCGCCGCCCACCGCCCGCACGCGGTCGCCGACCTCTTGCCCGTGATGACGTTGCGCATTCCTCCCGGCCCCCTGCTCGGCTCGCCCGCCTGACCTCTTCCACTTCCACCACGCCCCCGCCGTGGGGTCCCGGCC